>RFJD01000446.1 GCA_003695015.1 Verrucomicrobiota bacterium
AGCCTGTTTGCCGAGGCCCAACAGCACATCCCGGGCGGGGTCAACTCACCGGTCCGGGCCTTCCGCGCCGTGGGCGGGCGGCCGTTCTTCGTGCGCGAAGCCCGGGGCGCGCGGCTGGTGACCGTCGAAGGCCATGAGCTGATCGATTACGTGGGCACCTGGGGCCCGGCCATCCTCGGCCATGCCCATCCGGCCACCATCGAGGCCGTGCGCGAGGCGGCCGGACGCGGCACCAGCTTCGGCACGCCCCATCCGGGCGAAATCACCCTGGCCAAGCTGGTCAAGGAAGCCTTCCCCTCGATCGAAAAAGTTCGCATGTGCAACTCCGGCACCGAGGCCTGCATGAGTGCCATCCGCCTGGCGCGCGGCTTCACCGGCCGGGACAAGCTCATCAAGTTCGAGGGCTGCTACCACGGGCACGCCGACTCCCTCCTGGTGAAGGCCGGTTCCGGCGCGTTGACGCTGGGCCATCCGGACAGCGCGGGCGTGCCGGCCGATTTCGCCAAACACACGATCGTGCTGCCCTACAACGACCTGGAGGCCGTCCGGGAAGCCTTCGCCGCCAACCCCGACCAAATCGCCGCCATCATCCTCGAACCGGTCATCGGCAACGCCGGTGTCATCCCGCCCAAGCCCGGTTTCCTCGAAGGACTCCGCGACCTGACCCAACAGCATGGCGCCCTGTTGATCTTCGACGAGGTGATGACCGGATTCCGCCTGGCCTTCGGCGGCGTGCAGGAGTTGACCGGGATCCGGCCCGACCTCACCACGCTGGGCAAGATCATCGGCGGGGGCCTGCCGGTGGGCGCTTTCGGCGGACGGGCGGAGATCATGGATCGCCTGGCGCCGTTGGGACCGGTCTATCAGGCCGGCACTCTCAGCGGCAACCCGCTGGCCATGGCCGCCGGGGTGGCCGTGCTGGAGGAACTGCGCCGGCAGGAAGCCTATCCGCGCCTCGAGGCGCTCGGCGCCCGGCTCGAAGCCGGCCTGCGCGAGGCCGTCCAAGCCGCCGGCGTCCCCGCCACCATCAACCGCCGCGGCTCGATGATCTCGCTGTTCTTCACGGAGCAACCGGTCTGGAGCCTCGCCGACGCCATGCAGGCCAACCGCGACCACTTCCAGCGCTTCTTCCACGGCATGCTCGAACGCGGCGTCTATCTGGCCCCCTCGCCCTTCGAAGCCGGCTTCATCTCGACCGCCCACACCGAGGCCGACATCGACCGCACCGTCGAAGCCGCCGCCGAGACGCTGCGCTCGCTCTGAAGCCGGAAACGCGGACGTCGCGCCCGACGCCCGCACCGTCCGCCCGGGCCCCCGCCGGCCGGCGGTTCAACCCGTCCAACGCGCCAGGCACAGGCTGACGTCGTCGTCGGTCCGCTCGGTCACCCGCGGCGAGCTGAGGAAAGCTTGCAGTTCGCGGCCCGCCTGGACCGGATCACCCGCCCGCGCCAGCCAGGCGAACATCGGCCGGAAAAACGGCGGATGCGGCGCGGCCTTGGTCATGTCCAAGGCCAGCATCTGCAGCCCGTCGGAGAACACCGCCAGCTCGCGCACCGGCTGCTCGCGGTGCTCGATCTGGGCGCGGTCCAGCGCTCCCTCGGAAGTGAGGAACACGGTTTCGTTCAGGTATTCGCCGGCCATGGGCCGGGTCAGGCAGGCCCATTCTTCCTCCCGCGCGTTGCCGTGCACCACGGCGCCGTCACCGATCTGGGCGGCGGCCACGCCCTCCGGAGCGGCCAACACGACCAGCAGCGTGGTCGCCAAATGCCCCGGCGGATGCCCCTCACGCGCCGCCTCTTCTTCCAACGCCCGGCGGGCGGCTTGCAACGCCTCCGCCAGGGCCTCGCGCGCCGCCGTCCATGAGCCGCGCCGCTCGCGGTCGGCGCAATGCCGGGCCATGGTCCCCAAGGCCGCCCGGGTGGCCAGATCCGCCCCCAACCCGCCCCGCGGAGCGGAGCCGGCGCCGTCGGCCAGGGCCACCACCAGCCAACGCTCCGCAATCACGGCCGTGCGCAGGACGTCCTGTCCCGCCACTTGCTGCCGCCGGTGCCGCCGGCCGGCGACCGTCGCGGCAATCGTCACCCAGGCAGGTTGAGACATAAGTCGATCCGGTTCGAGCCAAGTCGGGAGGGAAACCGGGACGCCGCCATGCCGGGCTCAGACCTGCGCCCAACCCGGCGGCGGCAGGGCCACCTGTTCGTCGGTTCGCGACTGCGCCACCGCCTCCATGCTCCGGGAAAGCCAGACGAACATCTCGGCGAAGTTGAGCCCCTTGAGCTTGACCGGGGTGCGTACGACCAGCGAGGCCAGCGTTTCCATGTCCGCGCCCTCGACGCCCACGGCGAAAAAGGCCACGCGCTTGGCCGCCTCGTCGTGCTTGAGCCGTTGGGCGGCGGCCTGGACCACCGACTCCGGTTCGCCCTGCGGGGCGCCGTCGGTGATCATGAACACCCACGGCCGGTAATAGGCGATGCCGTTGGCGCGGTATTGCTGTTTGCGTTCCTGAATGAGGTCCAGCGCCTTCTGGATGGCCCCGCCCATGAACGTCTGGCCCTGGGCGGTGAGACGCGGCGGCTCGAAACGATCCGGCGTCACGAAGTCCTGCACCACCCTGATCTCGTTGTCGAAGGTGACCACCGCCACCTCGACGCGCCGGCTGGCCATGGGGTCCTTGAGCAACTGCTCGCGGAAGGTGACCAGGCCCTGGTTGAGGGCCTCGATGGGTTCGCCCTGCATCGAGGCGGAGGTGTCCAAAAGCAACACGCAGGGACAGCGCGGCTCGGGGTTTTCCGCAAACTCGATGGCGTCGGCCAGTTCCGGGTTGGGAGCGGTTGTGTTGTCTTCGGCCATAAGCGTCGTTGGGCTGCGTGTCGTCGGTGGCGAGTGTACCGGCAGAGGATCGGGTGGCAAGCCGGCGGGCGGCGGGTCAAATCCCGTATTGCTGGAACACGTTCTGGTAGTACCCCAGCCAGAAGGAGACGATGTGCCAGGCAATCACCACCAGAATGACGAGGTAAAGAAGGAGCGGAATCCAAACCGCCAAGGTCCGGTAGCCGCGCCGGCTCTCCTCTTCGTGGTGGCGCCGCAGGTAGGCCAGGCTCTGGTCGATCCGGCCGCTCTGCTCGCCGGAGGCGTACATGCTCACGAAATCCCAAGGGAAAGCCTTCGTGGCCGCGATCGCCTCGGATGGAGTGGCGCCCTCCTCCATGGCCCGACGCGCCTTGCGGCAGGCGCGCAGCAGCCTCGGCGAACCGGAGGCTTCGCCGGCCATTTCCCATGCTTGGACGACGCTGACGCCGGCGTTGAGCAGGGCGTCCAAGGCCAGCGCCAGCCGCGCCAGGGCCCGCGAATAACGCGCCTTGCCCCAGACCGGCACCCAGCGCGCCACCCCCTCGATCAGGCTGCGCAACCAGAGACCGCGTCCCGGCTGAAGAAACCAAGTGAGGACCAGAAAGACCGCCGCCAGCTTGGCCAGCGTGAGGAGCTTCGACATCACGAAGGCCGTGACATCGCCCCCGCGAATCAGCGCCACGATCGCCCCGGGCGGAAACACCATCACCGCCACGAAAACCACCAGCGCCGGATAGCCCATCCGTTGGAGGGCCGACCGCATCAGCTCGTAGCGTTCGCGATGATAATCCGCCAACAACCGGGCCACGTGGTCGAGCCGACCGCTCTGCTCGCCGGCCGCCAACAGCGCCTTGTCGAAACTCGGAAACGCCCGGCCGGTGGCCGCCAACGCCTCGGTCAGGGTGTCGCCCAGCAACAGCCGTTCGTGCAACCGCCGCAGGGCCCGCCCCAGCCGCCACCCGCCGCCTTGGCGGAACTTCTCGACCACCTGCAGCAACGGGATGCCCGCCTCGAGCATGTTCGCCAGCCCGTGATAGAACTGGGCCAGCCGCGCCACTTGACCCGGCATTTCGATCATTGTCTTTGCCTTTCGCCTGCGAACCGCACCGTCGCCGGCCGCCGGCCCGCACTGGTTCGGTGTGGCCGCCGGCCGCTCAACGCGGTTCGAGCCTCACGTAATCCAGCCCGAACATGTAGGCCTTCACGGCCTTCGGGTTGGCGCCGGTGATCTCGACCGTCAACCGATGCCGACCCGCCGGCAGCTCCGCTTCGCCCAGCGTCAGCTCATCGGTCGCCACCACGCCGTCGTGGTAGAAATCGATCGGCTCGCCCAACGGCCGGCCATCCAGCAGGATTCGGGCCACACCGTAATCGACCGCGCGGGTGCACCGGATCTTGACCGCGTACCGCCCGGCGCGTTCGACCGGCAGGGCCAGTTCGAGCCGGTCGCCCGGCTTGGCGCCGGTCCACCAAAGCTGCGCGTCGTTGCTCCAGCGGCCCGCGAAGCCGGCCATGCCTTGCACCTGGGTTTGGCCGCCCGTGCGCGACAACACCTCGAGCCGCTCGCCCTCGAGCACGCCCTTCGCCCGCCACACCGCCAGCATCGACTCGTCCCAGTAACCGGCGCGATCCTCCGGACCCACCGGCCGGTAGGGATCCTCCCCGCCCGGCGCGAGGTACCAAAAGACCGTCGCGGCGTAGAGCGTCGGCCGGTCGTTCGGGAAATACTTCTCGATGCAGGCCTCGAGGGATTGCCAGAAGGGGATGTTGTCCGCGATGTGCCAGCGGTTCACCGACACATGCCCCTTGTTGTTGTTCATGCAGAGGGTCTGGTTGTGGAA
>RFJD01000447.1 GCA_003695015.1 Verrucomicrobiota bacterium
AAACTGAGGCTGATTTGGGCCCAGAAGTCAAGGCGGAATCTTTCGGGTTTGGGGGCCTTCGAGCTCACGGGCGTTTCTCACGTTGGCCGGCCGTGGCCGTGAGGCGGTTCGGGTCATGGCGGGCGGACGAGCTCGGGGGGCTTAACCGTTTTCCTTTTCGGGGGCGCGTTCATCAGCCGGGGGCCAGGGAACGCTGCGAGGCATCCAGCGGGGCACGTGCTGCTTGTAGCGCCGGTAGGAGGCGCCGAACCGCCGTTCGAGCCCCTTTTCCTCGACCAGTGGGATGTAGAGCGCGTTGCCGAGCGTGAACAGGGCGAACCAGACGAACAAGGGCGGGCAGCGGAGGAGGGCGGCCTCGCCGAGAAGAACGAGGATGACGCCGAGGATCATGGGGTTGCGCACGAAGCGGTAGGGGCCGGAGACGACGAACCGGGCCGGAGGATCCCATGGCGCCGGGGTGCCGTCGCCATGCCGCGCGAAGGCTGCCGCCGACCACAGCGCCAACGCCAGCCCGGCCAGTCCGGCCGCGGCGCCCAGCCAGAACAGCGGGTCCGACGGACCTGCCCACGAGGCCGCCCATTGTCCCTTGCAGAACGCCGCCACGAGGAGCGCGGGGATGAGGAGGGTCACCGGCACGGGCAAGGCCAGCACGGCGAGGAGCCATCGGCGTTTCATGGCGTGGGGTTGGTTGGCGGCGGGATCATGAGCGGTCCTGGTTTGCGGGTGAATCCGGTGGCGGCGGCGGCGATGGGTCGGGACGCGGCAACCGGCCTTGTTCTTGCAGCGCGGCCACGAGCCGTTCGATCAGGGGCCACTGTTCGGCTTTGATGAACCGCCGGGCTTCCGCCAGCGGGAAGAAGCGGGCGCGGTCGATTTCCGGAAAGGTCTGCATCCGGCCGGAGCCTTTGGGCCATTCCATGGTGAAGGCGTTGGTCGGAGGGAACTCCTTCAGCTCGAAGTCCCTTTCCACGGCCCAAGCGTGCACCGTCTTGCCTCCTTTCTGGCGGATGGAGCCAAGCTCGAGGAACGGCTCCTGCGGGTCGAACGCCACGCCCACCTCCTCCTCGAATTCCCGGAGGGCGGTTTGGAACAGTTCCTCGCCGGGGGCGACCTCACCCTTGGGTATGCTCCAATGGCCCTCGTCCTTGCGGGCGAAGTAGGGTCCGCCGGGGTGGGCGAGAAACACTTCCAAGCGGCCGTCGCGGAATCGATAGACCACCAACCCCGCGCTGGTTTTGGATCGCATGCCCCCGGTTTAACCGGACCGGCGCGGCTTGGGAAGCCCTTCCGGTGCGTTGGGCAAGGTTTGCAGGCGAGATGCCTGCAGAACAGGGAGGGCCAGCTCGGCGTGGGCGCGGAGCGGGGCCGGCTCCTCTTCAACCCATCACTCTTCAACTCGTCACGGTTCCGCTCCCCCGCCTCCTGAGGTCGGCGGCTACGGGCTTTGGCTGCTCCGCTCCCCGCCTCCTGACGTCGGCGGCTACGGGCGCCTGCGGGCGGCGCCGTTCAACCGATGCCCAGGACTTCCCGGAGCGCCTCGAGACAGCGGCGGTTTTCCTCCTCCGTCCCGATGCTGATGCGCACCCAGCCGGGCAACTGGTAGCCGCCCATGGGCCGGACGATGATCCCGCGTTGTTGGAGTTCGCGGAAGACCTGCGCGCCGTTGCCGACGTTGACGAGGATGAAGTTGCCGAAGGAGGGAATGAACGCCACCCCCAGGCGGGTGAGGGCGTCCTGCCAGAAGAGCAATCCTTGGCGGTTGACTTCGCGGCTGCGGCGGAGGTGTTCCTCGTCGTCGAGGGCGGCGAGGGCGGCGGCCTGGGCGGCGGCGTTGGCGTTGAAGGGTTGCCGGATTTTCTCGAGGGCGGCGATGAAGTCCGGATGCCCGATGCCGTAACCGATCCGCAGGCCCGCCAGGCCGTAGATCTTGGAGAAGGTGCGCATGAGCAGCAGGTTGGGGTGCTCGCCGGAGCGGACCAGCGGCAGCAGATCCTGCGGCTCGTCGAGGTACTCGATGTAGGCCTCGTCGATGACCACCAGCGTTTGCGGGGGCGCTTCCCGGATCAGGCGGAGCACGGCCTTGGGCGGGGCGAGGGTGCCGGTGGGGTTGTTCGGGTTGGCCACGAAGACCACGCGGGTTTGCGGGGTGATGGCCTCGAGCATGGCCTCGAGGTCGTGCCCGTAGTCGCTGGCCGGCACGACGATCGGTTTGCCGCCGAACAGCAACGTCACGATCGGGTAGATGGCGAAGCAGTACTGGGAAACGACGGTTTCGACGCCCGGCCGGATCAGGGCATGGCCGATGAATTCGATGATTTCGTTCGAGCCGTTGCCGAGGATGAGGTGGGCGGGGTCCAGGTTCAGTTTCTCCGCCAGGCGGCGCTTCAGGTAGAAGGCGTTGCCGTCGGGGTACAGGTGCAGCTTGGGCAACAGGCCACGCAACGCGTCCAAGGCCCGCGGCGAGGGTCCCAAGGGGTTTTCGTTCGAGGCGAGTTTGGCGATGCCGGCGGGGTCGAGTCCCAGTTCGCGGGCGACTTCCTCGATGGGGCGGCCCGGCTGGTAAACGGGCAGGCCCTCGAGGGCCGGGTTCAGGCCGGACAGCAAAGCGGCGAGGCGTTCCTCGGTGCTCATGACTCGGATTCGGTTCGACAAATCAAAGGGCGCTCAGGATGCGCGGCACGTCCACGTATTTCGAGATCAACTCGCGGATGACCTCGATCTTGCGGCGGTCGCCGGGGCGGGTCTTGACGGTGAGGTTGTGGACGCGGGAGGCGACGCGGTAGCTGTCCTGCTGGGCCAGGAGGACCGGGAAGGGCAGGGCCTCGATGACGCGCATGACGCTGGGCGAAGGGCGCTGGCCATCGGTCAACACCATGCCCGCCAGGCCGTCGGTGCCGCGGCCGAACAGGGTGGTGGCGGCGGCGAGCACGATGTCCTCGCGGTCGCCGGGGGTGATGACCAGCACGCCCCGCCGGAAGAGGCTCAGGGCCTGGCGGACGCTCATGGCGCCGACGACGACCTCCTCGACGAGGTTGCCGCCCTGGCGGGAGTCGTTGAGCGGTTCGGCGGGCAGTTCCTCGCGGATGACGTCGAGGGTGGGGCTGGAGAGGATGGGCTCCAGCGGCAGGACGCCCAGCAGTTCGAGGCCATGCCGGCGGAGACCCTTGCGGGCGAACTCGGTGATGAAGTCCAGCTTTTCGGGGAGGACCTTGTTGAGGATGACACCGATGACCTCGACGCCCTCCTTCTCGAAGAGGGCGCGGTTGAGGCAGACCTCGTCGATGGGTTTGCCGATGCCGCCTTGGGTGACGATGATCACCTTCGCCTCGAGGAGCTTGGCGACGCGGGCGTTGGAGAGGTCGAACACCGAGCCCACGCCGGCGTGACCGGAGCCCTCGCAGAGAACGAAATCCTTTTCCCACGACACCCGGTCGAAGGCGCTGAGGATCTTCTGCACCAGGGAGTCGTAGTTCGAGTGTTCGAGGTAGCGGCGGGTGAAGTCCGGCTCGACGGCGATCGGGCTCATGTCCACCAGCGGGCAGTGCAACTGGTAAACGCGGTCCATCAGGATGATGTCCTCGTCGATCTTTTGTTCGTCCACCTGCACGAACCGCTGGCCGACCGGCTTGATGTAGCCGATGCGCGGGTAGTGTTCGAGCAACACCGAGGTCAGCCCCACCGAGGTGGTTGTCTTGCCCTCGTTCTGGCGGGTGGCGGCGATGAACACGCGCGGTGTGTCCCTGTTCACGGCGGCGAGGTTGGCGGGCCGGGGCGGCCGGGCACAAGCGGAATTGGCCGGCCGGGCCGCCGCCTCCTTCGGGGCCGTCGGCGGGGCCGGCCCCGGGCCCATCGCCGGGAGCGGACGCCGATCGGCCGCATTCGTTTTGCCGTCGGCGTCCGGTTTGTGCTATGCAACCGCTTCGGCATGACCCCGGCGAACTGCCCAGCCTGCGCGGTCCGCGGCCGGCCCCGGCAAGGGCCGGTCCGCGCCCCTGTCGCGCCGTCGGGGCCGCGGTTTGCCGTTCGTTTGCCACACCCACCATTCCGCCCATGAACACCGAGCAACTCTACCGCGAGCGTCTCAATCGTTACGTGGCCGCCATGCGCAACGAAAAGCCGGATCGGGTGCCGGTCCGGCCCTTCGTCGCGGAGTTCACCGCCCGTCACGCCGGTTTCACCTGCCAGGAGGTCGTGCACGATTACCGCAAGGCCTTCGAGGCGGCGTTGATCTGCGCGCGGGACTACGGGTGGGACGCGATCGTGCCGAACATGGTGTATGTCTGGACCGGGCTCACCACCGCGATGGGGCTGCGGTACTACGGGGTGCCGGGCATCGGCATCCCGCCGAACGTCGGGTTCAACTACATCGAGCCGCCGGAGGAAGAGGCCTTCATGCGGGCGGACGAATACGACGCGCTGATCGACGATCCCACCGGTTTTCTCTACGAGGTGTGGTTTCCGCGGGTGTGCGCCGACGCCGTCCGGCCGGGCCAACCCTGCACCCTGCGGAACAACCTGGCCTTCGTGAAAGGCGGCATGGCCATGCTGCAGTACTTTCACGACTTCGGCCCGCAGATCGAGCGGATGCGCCGGGAGGTGGGCGTGGCCTCGGCGATTGCGGGCATTTTCAAGGCGCCGTTCGACATCATCGCCGACAAACTGCGGGGCTACGTGGGCCTGACCATCGACATGGCCACCCAACCGGACAAGGTCCTGGCGGCCTGCGAGGCGCTCATGCCGCATCTCTGCCACGTGGGCCTCACCACGGCCGATCCGGCCCGCCAGGTGCCCATCGGCTTCTGGATGCACCGGGGCTGTGTCCCGTTCATCAACCCGAAGCAGTTCGAGACCCACTACTGGCCCACGCTCAAACCGATCATCCAGGAGTTCTGGAAGCACGGACACCAGACCCTGTTCTATGCCGAGGGCAAATGGCGTCATCACTTCGACGCCTTCCGCGAGCTGCCCGACCGCAGCATCGTGTTTCACTGCGACCAGGACGACATCTTCGAGGTGCACCGCCGGCTGCACGACAAGTTCGCCATCAGCGGCGGCATTCCGAACGTGTTGCTCAGCTTCGGCAAACCGGAGGAGGTGCGGGAGTTCTGCCGGCGGGTGATCCGGGAGGTGGCGGCCGATGGCGGTTACATCATGGACGCCGGGGCGATCATGCAGGACGACACCTCGCCCGAGAACCTGCGGATCATGACGGAGGTGGCCATGGAGGAGGGCGTTTACTCGGGGTCGGGTTTTCAGGCGCTGCCGCCGGAAGAGGTGGTCTCGGCCCAGCCGACCGAGGCGGACCGCCAACTGCCGGGTCTGGCCCAACCGCGGCCCACCCGCCGCGCCCCGGGCGTGTGCGTGCCGTGGGCGGAGAAAGCCGCCGAATTGCCGGAGATCACCGGCGATGCGGAGCTGGTCCGGCGCGTCTGGGAGGAGGTCGATTCCCTCGGTTACACCTTCATCTGGCAGTGCCTGTTGAGTTTCTGAGGAACCGGCGGCCGGCGTGTCCCGGCGGGGAGAAGCGCGGCGTCGGCCCGGGGGGCGGGCGGCATCTTGCGCTTTTCAACGGGGCGGCCTTCTGGCATGCATGAGCACTTTCAGATCGGCCCCCGGCCGGCGGAAGCAGGTCATGAAGATCTCACAGGAACAACGAAATCGGTGTGCGGAGCGGCTGAAGGCGGCTGCAGAACGGGTTCCGTCCCTGAGCGCGTTCATCGGGTTGGACGGCTTCGTGGACGAGATCCTGCACGTGGTGGACAAGCGGTTCAGCGCCACGGAGTACACGCGGTTGGAGACCATCAGCGCCTTTGCGCAGCGGTTGGCGGCGGCGGCCGGCCGGAGCACCAACGTCGAGCTGGTCCGCAAGATGCAAAAGCTCGGCGGCAACGGCCCCATCATGGGCAACGCGCTGGCGGCCCTCGGGTTGCAGGTCACCTACGTGGGCAACCTCGGCTGGCCCGACCCGCATCCGGTCTTCCGCGAGTTCTGCGAACGGGCCGAGGTGCACACGATCGCCCCGCCCGGGTTGACCGACGCCTACGAGTTCACCGACGGCAAGATCATGGTGGGCAAGCACGAGTCGCTCCGGGAGGTCA
The DNA here is from genome assembly GCA_003695015.1 of Verrucomicrobiota bacterium. Lineage (GTDB taxonomy): Bacteria > Verrucomicrobiota > Verrucomicrobiia > Limisphaerales > J093 > J093. The sequence goes on from RFJD01000447.1 coordinate 6,099, forward strand.
CCTGGGAGAACGTCTGTGCCCGCTGGAGCCGCGAGGGGTTCGAGGAAAAGTTCCGCACCGCCAGCCTGGTGGGGTTCGTCAACTGGACGATGCTCCCCTACATGAGCGACATCTGGGAGGCGCTCCAAACCGAGCTGTGCCCGAAACTGGACGGGCCGCGCCGCCGGTTGTTCATCGACCTGGCCGACCCGGAAAAACGCACCAACGAGGACATCCGGCGCGCGCTCGATCTGGTGGTGAAGTTCGGCCAATGGTTCGACGTGATCCTGGGGCTCAACGAGAAGGAGGCGTTCGAGGTCGGCAAGGCGCTCGAGCTGGAGCTGCCGGATCATTCGCCCGAAGGGGTGCAATCCCTGGCCCGCGCGATCGCCGAGCGGGTGCCGGTGCAGACTCTGGTGGTCCATCCGGTGGCCTATGCCCTGGCGATTTCGAACGGCGAACTGGCCATCACCCCCGGCCCGGTGACCGACGATCCCCTCATCACCACCGGGGCGGGCGACCACTTCAACTCCGGCTTCTGCCTGGGCAAGTTGCTGGGGTTCGACGATCTGGACGCGCTGTTGACGGCGGTCACGACCAGCGGTTTCTACGTCCGCACCGCCCGCAGCCCGAACGTTTTGGAACTGGCCGCCACGCTGGCGGACGCCAACATCAAGTACTGAGAGCCGGCCGGTTCCGGCGGGGGCGACCCGCCGGGCGCCGGCCATGAACGCATGATTCTGCCCATCGTCAAATACGGGCATCCGG
>RFJD01000448.1 GCA_003695015.1 Verrucomicrobiota bacterium
CGCGAACACCAAGGCCCCCCAGCACACCGGCGGCCACTGAATCCGATGCGACGGCCGCACCCAGAAACGCACGGCCCACAACAACGAAGCCACGGCAACCAGCACTTGGACCACCGCGAAATCCTGCAGCCTAACCGACCCGGTGGCGACCGGCGCGAACACGACAACCGCCAGCACCAGCGCCAGAATGCCCCGCTCCAGCCATTGGTCGATCCGCTCGCGATCCATGTCCACTCCAGCTTACCGAGCCCCCCCGGACCGGTCACGTGGAATTGGAAAACCACCGGGCCGGCCAGGGCGGCGGCTGACCCAGCGGCAAGCTTCGTGCCAAGGAAGCGGCGAATCGCGGATCAGGCCAAAAGCGGTGAAGTTTTCCCAGCTCCGAGGCGTGTGGGGGGCGGCGTCGGGCGAAAAGCTGTACCGGGAGCACCTGTCGGATGCCGGTGAAAACGACCCCGGGCATCCGCGCCGGAGCCGCCGCTCCAAGCACCCCATACGGAGCAGGGCAACCGCCCCCCGCCGACCGCACTATCCCTCCAGGTCGGCCCGGGAGACCGTTCTGGCGAAACCTTCAGACGCCGCGCCTGGGTTGGCGGGCTCGCCGATCTCGGACGAAGCCTTGCCGCCGGCGGCGCCCTCCATCGGCGGACAGGCCTTCAGGTCGAGCTTGAAACCGACGCCGCGAACTGTGCGAAGCAAACCATGGAAGGGCCCCAGCTTGAGGCGAAGGCGGCGGACGTGACTGTCCACGGCGCGCGTGGCGGTGCTGCTGGGACGCAAACGCATCCGGGCCGCCAGCTCCGCCCGACCCAGGACGACGCCGGGTTCCTCGGCGAGCGCCCAAAGCAGCCGGAACTCGCTCAAGGTCACCTCGATTTCGCGCCCCGCGATGGTGACCCGGTACGCCTCCGGATCGATCACGAGCGCGCCCACGCGCAAGGGCGTCGAGGGCAGCGAAGAGACGGACCGGGTCTGACACAGGCGTTCGAGCCGGATGAGCAGCTCCGTCGGCAGACAGTCCCAAGGCAGGTAATCCGACGCCCCGGCCTGCAAAGCGGCCACTCGCTCCCTGGGCGTGGAGTGGGGGGCGAGAAAGATCACCGGCAGAGGGCGATAACGGGGAGTGGCCTTGAGCCAGCGGCAGAGACGCAGGCCCGGGTGGTCGGGGAGTTCGGGCACGATCAGCAGACAGACCGCCTGATTCTCGCCCAACCAAGCGGCGGCCTCGCGCGCCGTGCGTACCCAGCTCAGGCCAAAGCCGAGGGATCTTATGGCGCGCCGAATCCGTTCCGGCGGTCTCTGCAGCCCGACGACCAAAACCTGCCGGCTTTCGGGCGCATCGTGCATGTCCTGAAACCGTATGCCATGCCTTTGTGACGCTTTGGTGGATGGGGCGTGACGATGTCGTTGAAACAAGCCCCTTCCCGCCCGGCCGACAGCCCCGCCCGCCAGGCCGAGTTCACTCACACGTAACCGGAACTCCATCCGCCCGTCACCTGCGCGCGCTATCCATGGCCGCGTATGACGCGAGTCAAACCGTGGAGCACGTGGATGGTCCTTTCAGGGCTGCTGCTGCAGTGGCCCGGGGGCCTCCGTGCGGGCGAAGTGACGGAAGCCGAGCAATACCTTCGCCAATGGGTGCAAACGAAGCAGTTGATCTCCCGGACCCGAACCGACTGGGAGGCCGAGCGGGAAACGCTGCAGCAGACCTTGGCCATGTTGCAAAGCGAGCGGGAAGCCCTCGAGAGCGAGCGCGCGAAGGTGGGGCAGGACCGGACACAGTTGGCTGAAGAACGCCGGCGCGTGGAGGAAAAGACGGCGGACTTGCAGGCGGCTCTGGATCTCTTGGGACGACAACTCGGCCCCATCGAAGACCGTCTGCGGCAACTCACTCCCACGCTGCCCGAGCCCTTGCGCCGGAGCGTGGAGCCGTTGCTGGCGCGGCTCGGGCAAAAGAATGCCGCGGCAAGTCCCAAGGGCGGAACGGCCGAGGCTTTTTCGCCGATCCAGCGCCTGCAGGCGGTGGTCACCCTGCTCAACGAGATCGAGAAGTTCAACGCCACCGTCACCCTGAACTCCGAACTGCGCCCCGGGCCGGAAGGCGGCCAGATCAAGGTGCAGGTCCTGTATTTCGGGCTGGGTCGGGCGTGGTACGTCGGTGCCTCCGGACAAGTCGCCGGGGTCGGCACGCCGGGCAAGGAGGGGTGGCAATGGGAGAGCCGTCCCGAACTGGCCGCGTCCATCCGCCAACTCATCGCCATTTATGAAGAAAAACAGCCGGCGGTTCTCGTTGCCCTGCCGGTGGTCATCCGATGAAAGCGCCGTTGTTCCCATCCATGGCCAGGTCCGGGCTCGTCGTGGGAATGGTTGCCGGCGCGGTGCTGGCCGGCATGGCAGCCGACCCGTCACAGGTCGCCGTGCAGGCCCGAACCGACCTGCAAGGCGCCCTCGAGGAACTCGCGACCTTGCGGCGGCAGATCGAGGAGGAACGCCTTCCCTTGGCGCGCCGGCTTCACGAGATCGAGGATCAAGTGGCCGCGGCGCGCAAGGACGTGGATCGCCTCCACCGCACGGCCGACAACGAGCTGGTTGAACTCAACGTGCTCAGGGCCAAGGCCCAGTCGCTCAGCAACCGGGTCGCCAGCGTCGAAGGGTTGTTGGCCGCCTATCGCGACGCCTTCAACACCCGGCTGCATGTGAGCGAGGCGCCTCTTTACGAGGCGGCGGTGGCGCGGGCCGGCGTGGCCCAGGCGGCTGCCGGCATGGAGCCGGCGGGCCGGTTGGAGGCCCAGTTGAAACTGCTGAACGTGGGGCTGGATCGGATCGAGCGCCTGCTGGGAGGGGATCGCTTCGAGGGAGAAGCCTTGAATCCGGCCGGCCGGCTCGAGGCGGGCACTTTCATTCTGCTGGGACCGCTCGCCTGGTTCGCGGGCGAGGGCGAAGGCGCGGCGGGCGTCGCCCAACTGCAACTGAACTCCCCGGCCCCGGAAATCGTCCCGGTGCCCGCAGCGCTGGCCGCAGGCATCCGGCAGGTGGCCCGCCAGGGCGAGGGCGCGTTGCCGCTCGATGCCTCGATGGGCAACGCCCTGAAGATCCAGGCCACGCATGATCCGCTTTGGGTTCACATCCGCAAAGGTGGTCCGGTGATGGCGCCGATCCTCCTGCTGGGGTTCAGCGCCCTGGTGATTTTCGCGATCAAGTGGGTCCAGGTCAGCCGGGTCAAAACCGTGTCGCCCGGCGAGCTGGAGGCGATTCTGGCCGACCTCGAGAAGGGGGACGATCGGCAGGCCGCCGCCAGGGCGCGCTCCGTGCCGGGACCGGTGGGGCGGATGCTGGAGGCGGCCATTCCCCATGCGCGGCAACCCAAGGAGTACATCGAGGAGGTCATGTACGAAAAGATGCTGGGCATCCGGGCCCACATGGAGCGGTTGCTGCCATTCCTCGCTCTGGCTGCGGCGGCGGCGCCGTTGTTGGGACTGCTCGGCACGGTCACGGGCATGATCAACACCTTCAACATGATCACCGTCTTTGGGACGGGCGACCCCAAGACGCTGGCCGGCGGCATTTCCGAGGCCTTGATCACCACCGAGTTTGGTCTGGTGGTGGCGATTCCTTCCCTGCTCCTGCACGCCGTGTTGTCGCGGAAGGTCAAGGGCCTTTTGGGGGCGATGGAGCAGTTGACCGTCGCTTTCATCAACGGCCTGCCGGAGCCGTCCAACGGCCCGGCCCGAGACGCTTTCGATTCAACTCAACCGGTACCGAACCATGCTTGAACAAGTTCTGACCATCTGGGCCAAGGGCGGCTGGGTGATGTGGCCGCTGTTGGCGGTCGCGCTATGGATGTCGTGGGTGGGGCTGCGTCTGTGGTTCTGGCTGCGGCGCGCGCCGGATCGGCTTGGCTCCGACGCGAACTGGCGCCGGTGGATCGAGCGTCCGGAACGGGCCGCCCCGGCGGCGCGGCCGATCCTCGCCTACCTGAGCCAGGGAGATTCCCATCCGCGGCGATTGAGTCTCCGGGTCACGGAGGTTGCCTCCGGGGTGTTGCCGGTGGTCGATCGCCAACTGGCGATGCTCAGCACCGCGGTGGCCGCCGCGCCGTTGGTGGGGCTGTTGGGCACCGTCTTCGGCATGTTGGTCACCTTTCAGGCGCTGGCGCTCGGGGGTGGCGGCGGGCAGGTCGCCGAAGCGATGGCCGCCGGCATCTCTCAGGCGCTTTTCCCGCCCGAAGTGGGGTTGTGCATCGCCCTGCCGGGGTTGGTGCTCGTGAACCTCGCCCGCCGCCGCCGCCAGGAGATCGAGGCCTTTTTCGCGCAGCTCGAAAGCCTGATGGTCCAACGCAGCCTCCACGGCGGCCGCCGGGCCGCGGTTCAGCCCCCGACGGCAGACCTGGAGGCAGCCGCCATGCCCCGCCTTGAAACCACCCCTGCGCTCGCATGAGGTATCGGCGCACCATCGTCGAGTCCGACGAACTCACCGAGATCAACGTCTCCCCGTTGATCGACATGGTGTTCATCCTGCTGATCTTCTTCATCGTCACGACGGTGTTCGTCGATGAAACGGGCACCGAGGTGGACAAGCCGCAGGCCGTGTCCGCCCAGGCACTGGAGAAAAACAGCATCCTCATCGCGATCACCGCCAAGGGGCAGGTGGTGTACGGCGGCAAAGAGATCGGCATCGGGGGCGTGCGGCCGTTGGTCAGCCGCCTGTGTCGGGAGGAACCGCTGCCCGTGATCCTGGAGGTGGATCAAAAAGCCAATGCCGGCGTGTTGGTGCGGGTGATCGACGAGGCCAAGCTGGGCAAGGCCAAAAGCGTCAGCATCGCCGCCGATCCGGCTTCTCCTTGAGCGGTCTTCCGGTGTTCCATGGCGCGCGTCTTCCATCCCCCTCCGCCGCCGCGAGGCGATCTGCCTTTCGTTGGGTTGGGGGCGATTCTCCTGACTCTGGCCGTTTTTCTGGTGCTGCCCTTGACGCAGATGGTCTCCAGCCGGGTCCAACGGCTGCGGATGGTGACCCGGGTGGAAACCACCCGGATCGAGCCCGAGTCCCCCCAGGAGCAAACGCCTCCGCCGCCGCCGGCCGAACCCCCTCCCGAACCACCGCCGCCGGCGTTGGACGACGCTCCCCCCGCACTGCCGTTGAACATCTCGTTGGACGTGGCGTTGGGAGGCGGGGGCGCTTACGGCGGACTCGGGGCCGGCTTTTGGGACAACGTCGCAGGGCAAAGCGCGGTGGACGCCTTCGACGTGGTGGACTTGGAAAAGCCGCCCGAGCTGCTTTCCGTCGTGCCCCCGAACTACCCTCCCGCGCTTCGCAAAGCCGGAATCGAGGGGCGCGTGGTGGTGGTCTTCGTGCTGGACGAAGAAGGACGGGTTCAGGACCCGCGCATCGAAAGCTCGACCCGGCCGGAATTCGAGGCCCCCGCCCTTGAGGCCATCCGCCGCTGGCGCTTCCGCCCCGGCATGAAGGACGGCCGCCCGGTGCGCACGTATCTACGTCAACCCATTCGTTTTGCCATACCCCGATGAAAAACCCACACGACCCAAGTCACGGCTGCCCGATCGCGTTGGCTTCCACGGCAAGGGGCCGATGGCCCGGCCCACAGCGCCTGCTGTTGGGCTTCGTGCTTCTGGCAGGCACGCCGACGGTGTGGGCCGCGCCCGCCGCTCGTTCGGCGCCCGCTGCGCAACCCCATCCGCGGCCTTCGGCTCAACCGTTTGCCCCGTTGCCCGAAGGCGACCCGCTGGCGGCGCTCTGGAACGATCCGCATTTCCAACGCCGGCTCTTGGGCGACTTCGCCTTTCGCCCGTCCACCGAGCCCGCCTTGACTGTGGAAGAACAGCGCCGCTGGCGGGAGGAGGTGGTTCCGTTGCTGCGGGACAATCCCACCAACGCCATTCCCGCCCTGCGGAAAGCCATCCGGCCCGACGGTTCGGCGGTTTTCGATTTCACCCTCGGCGTTATTTATTTCCAACAGGGCGACCTGACGAACGCCATCACCCTGTTCGAAACGGCGGTGGCCAAGTACCCGGACTACCAGCGCGCATGGAAACAACTGGGCATGGCGCGCGTCCGCTCGGGAGACTATGCGGCCGCGATCGTTCCGCTGGGGCGGGCGCTGGAGTTGGGCGGCATGGACGCCGGCCTGCTGGGCATGCTCGGGTTCGCCCACCTGAATGCGGGCCGGCCGGTTGCCGCGGCGGCGGCCCTCCAACAAGCGCTGTTGCTGCGCCCCGACGACTTCAACCTCCAACTGCAACTTCTCCAGGCATGGGTGGCCTCCGCGCAATACGATCCCGCCCTCCGATTGCTGGGCGAACTCATCGAGCAGCATCCGGAGCGCGCCAATCTTTGGCGGCTCAAGGCTTCGGTTCTGATCCAACGCAACCAGCTCGAGGACGCCCTGGTGGCGTATGAAATGCTCCGCCGCACCGGGGGCGCCACGGCCGAGGACTTGTTCGCGCTCGGCGACCTCCAGGTGACCACCGGCGCGCCGGAATTGGCGGTCGCCAGTTACCGGGAGGCCATGGAGCAGGCGCCGGAGCCGGGAGCCGAACGGGCCTTGCGGGCGGCCGAGGTGATGGTGGCCCAGGGTCGGACCGCGGAAGCCACCGCGCTTGTCCAGGCGGTCCGCGAGCGGGCAGGCCGGTTGCCGCGCGATCTGCAGGGCCGCTTGAATCGTTTGGAAGCCAAGTTGGCGCTGGCCGCCGGCGATCTCGACCGTGCGCTGCAGCAACTCGAGGCATGGCTCGCCACCGACCCGCTCGACGGTGAAGCCTTGCTGCTGGCCGGCGATGGTTATGCCCGGAAAGGCGACCGTGAACGGGCCGAGTTTCGCTACCAAGCCGCGGAGCAACTGGACGAGGTGGCTCCCGACGCGCTGGTCAAACACGCCCAGTTGCTGGTCCGGCATCGCGAATACCGGCGGGCGGCGGAATTGCTGCAACGCGCCCAAAAGCTCAAGCCACGGGAGGCCGTCCAGCGCTATCTCGAACAGGTGCTCAAACTCGCGGCCGAAAGCGGGGTCTCTTCCTGAGGCGACGGGCACGGGAACCCCGGCTTGGTCGAGCTCATCCCCATGCAACCCTTCCGATTCTCCAGACACGCAGGCGTTTGGACCTTCTTGGCGTTGTCGCTCTGGGTCGGAGTCTCAATCCCGGTGCCGGCCCGCCCTCAGACGCCGGGGCACTCCACCGGGACGATCGTCGGGCAGGTCATCGACACCTGGGAGGCGGCGCCGTTGCCCGGCGTGACCGTCACCGTCCGCGGGACCACCTTGGCCGCCACCACGGGTCCGGACGGGCGATTCGAGATGCGCGGCGTTCCTGCGGGCACGCATGCGGTCGCGTTCGCCCGGCCCGGCTACACCCGCGTGGTGGTGACCGATGTGCTGGTGGCCGAAGGACAAACGTCGCACGTGGATGCCAATCTGCGGCCGGAGTTCTACGAGCTGGAGGAGTATGTTGTCACGGCCCCGGAGATGAACGAACAAACCGCCCGTCTGCTGGAGCTGCGCCAGGACTCCGCCGCGATGATCGATTCCATCGGAGCGGAGCAGTTTGCCCGGCTGGCGGCCAGCGATGCGGCCGACATCGTCGAGCGCGTGCCGGGAATCACCGTCTCGGATGGCAAAAACCCGGTGGTGCGTGGCCTCAATGAGCGCTACGTCGGCGTGTTGCTCAACGGCTTGGAGATCCCCTCGGCCGACCCATACAAGAAGTCCGCCCAGCTCGACATGTTTCCGGCCAACATGATCGAGGAAGTGACTGTGCACAAAACGTTCATGCCCGACATGCCGGGTAATTTCGCCGGCGGCGGGATCCTCCTGAAAACCCGTTCCTTCCCGCAGGAGTTTACGGCCCGGGTGTCGGGCGGCCTGGAAGTCAACGACCGAACCACCCTTCGCAATGACTTCCCCACCTACAGCGGCGGTGACACGGACTGGCTGGCCATCGATGACGGGACCCGCCGTCTGCCCGGTCCGCTGGCCGCGCCCGATCTCAACGTCCCACGAGCCATTTCCAACACCGGCCACCCCGGCGGCCCCAAGTATGACCAGCGGGTTGCCCAAGCCGGGGAATTGAACCGGCTGACCCGTCTCCTGGGGCCCACCGAGTTCCGTCCGACCACGAAACTCGCGCCGCCCAACCATGACTTCGCCGTCTCCTTCGGAGACACCGTCGCGGCCGGTGAAGGGCGGGTGGGTTACGCCGGCGGACTGAGCTACAAACACAAGTACCTCCTGCTGGAGGGAGAGAACAACCGTTATGCCCCCGGCATCAACCAAGGAATCCAGCCCCGCAAACTCTTCCAAGACAGGACGGGCCAAGAGGACATTCAATGGGCGGCGACGGCGAACCTGGCCTGGCGGCTGAACCCGAGCCACGAGCTGGCGTTCACCTTCGTACACAATCAGGCCGCCGACAACGTGGCCCGCACGCAGACGGGCTCCATCAGCGACGACCCCGGGCTCACTTTCGTGCAAAACCGACTGCACTGGATCGAGCGTCAGCTTCAGTCCTTCCAATGGCGTGGCAACCACACCCTTGCCAGCTTGGGGGATGCGGAACTGGATTGGGCCGCCGCCCTCTCGACGACCACGCAGGAGGAACCTGACGCACGCTTCTTCAATTTCAGAACGGACGGCACGATCTACGAACCGGACCACCAGTCCCTGCCCACGCCGAACAAACCGACGCGGTATTTTCGCGATCTGGAGGAAGAGAACCGCAGCGGCAAGGTGGATCTGACGCTGCCCCTGGCCGATTGGCAGGGAGGGACTGCCCGCCTGAAGTTTGGGGGGCTGCTCAGCAGCAGCGAGCGCCATTTCACCGATCGGGAGGTGTTCTACGAGGGTAAGTATGCACCCGGAGACCCGTTCCCCTTCGAGGGCGATCCCAATGCGTTTTTTCTTCCGGGCAGCCTGGGGGCCACCGCCGAGACCAACAGCAATGGCGCCATTCGCTACACTTGGAACCGTTACATCCAGAGCCGGGACAGCCGTTACGACGGAAGCCAGGAGATACCGGCGGCCTATTTCATGGCGGAACTTCCCATCAGACCGTGGCTTCGGCTGGTGGGAGGGGTGCGGTGGGAACAGACCCGGCTGCAGGTGGATTCGGTCAGTTACATCGCCAACGAAACCACCGGCCTGCCCGAGAACTCGAGTCGACTGGAGCGCACCGATTGGCTGCCTGGCGTGGGGTTGGTCTGGTCGATCCGCAAGGACATGAACGTCCGGGTGAACTACAGCCATACGATTGCGCGGCCCACCTTTCGGGAGCTGGCCGCCTATCGAGCCTACGACCCGGTGACCGACGAGATGCTCGAGGGGAATCCGGGCCTGACGATGAGCGACGTGGACAGCTACGATCTGCGCTGGGAGTGGTTTCCCGGCGCGGGCGAAGTGATGGCGGTGAGCCTCTTCTACAAGGACGTTCTGAATGCCATCGAGCGGCGGTTCGTAAACATCGGGGGCGAAATCGTGTCGTACGTCAACCGGCCGACCGCGAAGGTCTATGGCGTCGAGTTCGAACTCCGCCGGCAACTGAGCGTTCTTTGGGATGGGTTGGAGGGATTCTCGGCGGGGGTCAACGCCGCGTTCATTCAGTCCGAAGTCGGCCTCACCGAACCGGAACGGTTCAACCGGAATCAGTTCCTGGGCGACAACCGCGCCACCCGGCCTCTCTACGACCAGTCGCCCTACATCATCAACGCGGACCTGACCTATGCCCTCGAGGCCACCGGCACGGAGATCACTCTGGCATTTAACGTCTTCGGACCGCGGATTGTAATTGCCGGACTGGCCACGCCGGACGTTTACGAACAACCGGCGCCGGCGTTGGATCTCATCATCCGGCAGCAACTTGGCAAACACTGGAGCCTGCGCCTCACGGCCAGCAACCTGTTGGACCCGGCCTGGGAACGCACCTACGGCGAGGATGGCCGGGCGGCGTACAGCCGCTACCACCGGGGCAGGGTGTTTGGAATCAGCGCCGCCTACAGTTATTGAGTCGAGCCAGGGCGGCAGCCGGGGCAGACGTTGCCAATTCGTAACCGCGGCTCCACGGAAACGCCAAGGGAGAAGGACAGAGTGCTTTCGAGCCGAGAGCTCACCGTATGGAGTCAAGAAACCGACGATACGCACAGATGAAACCCAACGAATCAAGCAAGTACAATCCTCTTCGCCTGAGGTGGTCCACCACGCTGGTCGTCTTCTGCGTGGCCGCGGCGGGCGCGAACGAGTTGCGCGCGGATGACATCACCGTGTCTGGCCCCTTGTATGGAGTCCAGTACTGGCGCCAGACGAACACTTATCATCTGGACAAGTTCGTGTACGTCATGGACGGCGCGGAGCTGCATATCGAGCCGGGCACCGTCATCAAAGGGCTGCCCGGCACCGCTGCTGAGACGGCGGCGTTGATCGTAACCCGCGGAGGCAAGATCTTTGCGGAAGGCACCCGAACCCAGCCGATCATCTTTACGGCGGAAGACGATGACGTGACCGACCCCGAATTCTTGGACACTTTCGAGCGGGGATTGTGGGGCGGCGTGGTGCTGATGGGACGGGCGCCGATCAACACGGCCATCGACACCGACGGCAACACCGCCGATCCGAAGTACGACGTTTTTGAGGGGCTGCCCGATCTCGAGGTGGACGGCCAGCCGGTTCACCGGTTCGGCGGCGGGGATCCGCACGATTCCTCCGGGGTGTTGCGGTATGTGTCGATCCGCCGGGCGGGCGTGACCTTTCTGCCCAACAAGGAGCTCAACGGCCTGAGCCTGGCCGGCGTGGGAGATGGAACCACGATCGAGTACGTGGAAGTGTACGCGGCCGCGGACGACGGGTTCGAATTCTTCGGGGGAACGGTCAACACCAAGTATCTGGTGAGCGCCTTCAACGACGATGATGCCTTTGACGCCGACCAGGGGCACAACGGGAAACATCAGTTCTGGTTTGCGATCCAGGAACCCGGGAAAAAGGACAACGGGGGCGAACTGAACGGCGAGCCCAACGAGGTCAATGCGGGCAACGATCCGGTGGCGAATTATCAGATCTGGAACGCCACTTGGATCGGCGCCGGCGCGGACTCCAGTGGCAACCGGGGGTTCACGATCCGGGTCTATGCCGCCCCCCGGGTGTACAACAGCATCATCACCGACTTTGGCGGCGTGGCGATGCGAATCACCGACGAAAAGGCGGGACAGTATGTGGCGAGCGGGCTGATGCAGTTCCGGGAGAACCTGTGGTTTGGATTCAACGCGGATCCGATTTGGGCTGACGATTACGCCGCGGTGTTTTTCCAGGACGGGAGCTACAGCAACCGGGTCGTGGACCCGCAGTTGCGCGGAATCAGCCGGCAACCCGATGGGGGATTGGATCCCCGACCCAGCCCGGGCAGTCCGGCTTGGGAGCCCAGCACGGTTCTTCCTCCGGACGACGGATTTTTCACGCCCGTTGACTACCGGGGCGCGTTTGGCCCGAACGATCTTTGGATCAGCGGCTGGACATTCCTGAGCCAGCGGGGATTCGTGCGGGTCGAAGCGGCACCACCCCACTTGAGCATCGAAATTGATGCCGAGCGGCGGATACACATCCGTTTCCCGACCGTGGCCGGCTTCACCTATCGGGTGCAGGCCGCCGAGACCTTGGCGGTGGACGGCTGGCAGGATGTTGGCCAACCGCTCACAGGCACGGGGGCGGAGGTCAGCTTCAGTGAGCCGGTATCTGGATCGCATCGTTTCTACCGGGTGATGGCTGAATAGTTGGCTGCGTTGAAGCGTTGGTTGGCGGGGCAGGAGGCACAAAGCTTCCTGCCCTTTGCCTTGGCTCAACCTGCGAAAGCGCCACGCAGGGGAGCGTTCACTGTTGAGCCAGCAGGATTGGCCGGTCGTCGAGGTAAACTTGCGTGGCTTCGTGGGCCGCGCAGACAAAGCCGACCCCGTCCGCGACGCGGAAGACCTTGCAGACTTGAGGCCACCTTTCGAGGTTGATCTCGACGCCCTCGCTGTTGAGTTGGAAGGACCGACCCGCGAGCGCGCGGGCACTGAGGACGACGACGATCTGGCAATGAGGCCATCGTTCCATGAGCAGAGGCCGGGGCGGCTGACGCGGTGGCAAGCTTCGTGCCAGGCAAGCGCTGAATCGCGGGGCACGCCAAAAGCGGTGAAGCTTTTCCGGCTCCGAGGTCTTCCAGATCCGAGGCGTGGGAGATGTGGCAGCGGACGGACCGGGGATTGGGTGGGAAAAAGAGGGATTGACGCGGTTGTCGATTGCATACAATCTAGGCCCCGCGCCGCCCACCGGTCCCGGCCCAAGGCCCATCCCTTCGGCCCGACCAGGCGGCCATCGTCAGTCATGGTCATCGAGCAGCCCATGCCAGAGCCAGCACCCGGAGGATGCCGGACCCACCTCGGCGCCCGCCGCCCGTCCTCCGAACCCACCCAATCCCGCCGGACCCGAGCCGCTTCCATTGGGCTCCACCCCGCCGCCAAACCACCGAAGCCGCGTCCACGCTGGCTGCTGGCGGCCCTGTTGTTCTGGGGACTGACTGCCGGCGCCGGATTCAACGCCGCTGTTGCCGACGAACCGGAACGCGTCCTCCCCAATCCCTTTTTCGCCTTCGACAACGGGTTGATGGACAAGGCTCACCAGACCCTGGCCGCGAAAGCCCAAACCCTGGCCGATCTGGGTTACGACGGCATCGGCTGGCGGCCGGGAAACGTGCCTGCCATGCGGGCCGAATTGGAAAAACGCGGCCTCCGCATGTTCAGCCTCTACACCGGGCTGCAACTGGACGCGACCGGCGATCCGTGGGACCCGCGATTGCCCGAGACCCTCGCCCAGCTCCGCGGCGCGGGCACGATCGTCTGGCTCACGGTAACCAGCCGTTCCCACCGGCCCTCGGACCCCGCCGGCGATCACCGGGCGGTGGCGCTGATTCGGCGCCTTGCCGACATGGCCGCGGCACACGGGCTCCGGGTGGCGCTCTACCCGCACCACGGCTTCTGGCTGCAAACCACCGAGGATGCCATCCGGGTGGCGGAGCAGGTGGACCGGCCGGACGTCGGCGTCAGCTTCAACCTCTGCCACTGCCTTCGGGCCGGCAACGGCCCCCG
>RFJD01000081.1 GCA_003695015.1 Verrucomicrobiota bacterium
CATTCGCTGCGGGAAGTCGCCCCCCGGCTGGCCTCGACCATCGAGATCGCCGAGTGGCCCGGCGGCACCGAACCCCTCGAAGCGGCTCTCTGGGCCCAGGCCGATTGCGTCACCGCCACCGGCAGCGACGCCACCATCGAGTCCCTCCGTCGGCGCATTCCGCCCCGCGTGCGCCTGGTCACCTACGGCCATCGCGTCAGCGTCGGCTACGTCACCCGCGAAATGCTGGGCAAGCGCATGCTGCCGGAGGTGGTCCGGGCCGCCGCGCGGGATGTGGCCGATTGGGACCAACTCGGCTGCCTCTCGCCCCATGCCTTCTACGTCGAAACCGGCGGTCGCTTCGCCCCCGACCATTTCGCCGAACAACTGGCCGAAGCCCTGGCTGAAATCGAGACCGCCGAACCGCGCGGCCCGCTCCCGCCCGAACGCGCCGCCGAAATCGCCACCCGCCGCAGCGTGTACGAAATCCGCGCCGCCAACCTCGACGACACCCTGATCTGGAGCAGCCCCGGCTCCACGGCGTGGACGGTCGTTTACGAGGCGAATCCCGATTTCCGCCTGCCCTGCGGCCACCGGTTCGTCCACGTCAAACCGGTCGGCTCGGTCGAGGATGCCCTCAAAGGACTCGAAAGTGTCCGCGGCCAGGTCTCGACCGTCGGTCTCAGCGCGCCCGGCCCGCGCGAGATGGAGCTGGTGACCACCTTCGCCCGCTGGGGCGTGACGCGGGTTTGCCCGCTGGGGCACATGCAGGCGCCGCCCCTGGCGTGGCGGCACGACGGCCGGCCCAGCCTCGGCGATCTGTTGACATGGTGCGACTGGGAACAACCCATCCGCTGGTGAACCGGGCCACGCCACCCGCCGCACCCTCCTTCCCCCGATGAAACTCGAACTCCGCAAGACCTTCCAATTCGAAGCCGCCCACCGGCTGCCCCGGCTGCCGGAAACCCACAAATGCTCCCGCCTGCACGGCCACAGCTTTCAGGTCGAGATCGCCGTCCATGGCGAATGCGACCCCGAAGCCGGCTGGGTGATGGACTACGCCGACATTTCCCGCGCCTTCCGGCCCTTGTGGGAACAACTCGACCACCGCTATCTCAACGAAATCCCCGGCCTCGAAAACCCCACCAGCGAAAACCTCGCCCTCTGGATCTGGCAACGGCTCAAACCGGTCCTGCCCCAACTCTCGGAGGTCGTCGTCGCCGAGACCTGCACCGCCCGTTGCGTCTATCGCGGCGAATGAGCCGCCTGCCCGGGGCTGCCGCGGCCGTCACACCCGCTCCGCCTCATCCCGGCCGCGTCATTCCTCCTCGTCGTCGGTCGGCGGTTCCGCCTCAACGTACGCCTTCCACAAATCGAACCGCGGGTACAAGGCCAGGAACACCCGCGGCCGCAGCTTGTAGTACCCGGCCATGATCCACTTCTTGTCCGACAGGTCGTCCAACGGCGGCGCGATCCGCGAACCCGCGATCACCACGTCCGCGAACGGATCCTCCGGCACGGCGGCGTAATATCCCACATGCGGGAGGGTGCGCAGATACCACGGCAACGGCCAGTAATCACCGCCGGGGGCGATCACCTTGACCACCATCGCCTCCGGGTGGGGATGATGCCGCGCCACGCCCTGCACCCGCTTCACCAGGCGCAACAAGTCCCGCGACGTGTGCGCGTACACCCACGGATTCTGCGGCTCCGCCGCGTACGTGAACGCGGCCCGACAACTCTGGGCCGCCAGGTGCAGGCCGACGGCCCCGAACACCGCCGCCGCCAACCCGCGCGCCCACCACCGCCGGCCCGACCGCCACAGCACCACCGTCCCCAACCCCGCCAGCAACACCATGCCGTGGTACCACACCAGGACCAGCCACGGGGTCTTGTACGCGATGACCGTGTACATCCCGGCCAACAACAGCGTGTACAACGCCAGAAACCGCGCCCATCCCGCGTTCACCCCGGCCGGCAAACGCCCCCTCACCGCCGCCGCCAGCCCCACCAACGCCAGCAAGCCCACCGCCAGCTCGGTGAACAAAGGCCCTTCCGGCCGCCGCCACCAGAACAGCCGCTCGAGGTAAAACCACCACGGATGAATGTGTGGTGACTCGCCCTTGGCCCGCGCGCCCCAGGCGGCATACGTGCGCACGGAATCCAGCGGCCCCTGCCACCAACCGCCTTCATGCGTGAAAAACGAGCTGAAGAACGTCACCGAAACGACCAAAGCCACCCCTGCCATGACGACGCCCAGCCCCGCGGCCCGCCGGCCGCTGAACCATTCCGGCCGGCGCCGTCGTTGCCAGAGCCAGGCCACCGCCGCCGCGCCCGCGGCCGCCGCCACGTTGAACACGAAGGTCTCCTTGGTCGCGTGCATCAACCCCAGCCCCAGACCGGCCGCCGCCGCCCACCTCCAGCGCCCCGTCCGCCACAACCGCCACAGACAAACCAGCCACCACCACGTCGCCGCCACCAGGATCATCTCGTGGATGAAGTACCGGCTGTAATAGGCCCACACCGGCGACACCGCCAGCCAGGCGCCCGCCGCCAGCGACGCCCCCCTTCCCCGCCCGCCAACCGCCACCGGCAGCAGGGCGATCACCGCCAGCCCAAAGATCAGCGGCGTCAGCCGCAACGTCGCCTCCCGCAGCTCGGCGCCCGTCTTCTCCCCCGCCAGCCATGCGATCGGCAGCGTGAAGTAGTACAGCGTGGGCCCGTGGAATTCGTTCGGGTCGTAGGCGTACCGGCCCTCCTCGAGCAGCCCGATGAACTTGATCGCGTGCACCGACTCATCCGCATGCATCGGCCGCTCGCCCAACCGCGGCGCCCGCAAGGCCAGCGCCAGCCCCAGAACCGCCAGCCAAGCCGCCCACCACCGCCAGCCGGACCCAACCGCCCCGGCGCGGCCTTCGCCTGGACCGTCTTCGATGCCGGCGTTCGTCCGTTGCGCTTGCGCGTCCCCGTTGGTCATGGGCTCACTCTGCCGGCCTGTCCGCCCCACGCGCCAGCCTGTTTTGCCAACCGGCGGCCGACGGCCTCCGCCCCCATGACCCCTGCACCGGGTCATGTCAGGCCACCGACGCCCGGGAAACCTGGCAGACCGGCTGGCCGCGCTCCCGGTGGAACCGACTCCGGCGCCGCCAGCCGACCGTGCAGTCGCTCCTTCAGAGCATCCCCTGCCAGCCGCCACCAGACCCTTCCAAGCCTGACGTCTTTTGACTGACACTTGGCCGTTGAAGGGTTGAAGGGTTGAAGAGTTGGAGGGTTGGTTGAAGGGGGCAACGCCAAGACGCAGGGACGCCAAGAGGCCATGGGATGGGCCTCAACGGCCGGTGGATCGCTGAAAGCCAAGTCCCCCGACCCGGCGTTCACCCGGCGGCGGCAGGTCCGCGCGCCGCGTGAGCGCACGCAAGATGCCTGCACCACAACACCCAACCTGCGTCGAAGCCCTCTTCAACCCATCACCCTTCAACCCTTCAACTTGTCGCCTCACCCCCGCCTCCTCACGCCGGCGGCTACACGCCCCGTGGCCGCCGAGGTCACGAGGCGGACACTTCGTAGCGGCCGAGGTCACGAGGCAGCCGGGGTCGCAACCACCCTCCGCCGGCTGAGGGCAGCCATGAGGACTTCCCTCTCGCCAACGCCGTCATCCGCCCTTGCCCCGCCACTGCCGCCTTCGCCGCCACAGCCACCCAACCCCCAATCCCAGCAACGCCACCGACGACGGTTCCGGCACCGGCCTGAAAACCAGATTGTCCAACGACCATCCCGGCGGACCCTCCAGCTCCTCGATCACTACTCTCGTCAACCCTGAAAACTCCGGCCCAAACTGGAACGTCTCGAAA
>RFJD01000449.1 GCA_003695015.1 Verrucomicrobiota bacterium
ACCGTGCCACCGGGATGGATTTTCTTGAGAAGCGCCTCGGAGACCGGCACCAGGGTCATGCCGCAAATGGGGCATTGGCCGGGGTGGTCATACTCGATGGCCACGTGTTCAGGCATGGGGCAGATGTAAGTGAGCTTTCCGGGCTGTGGGGCGGGAGCCGCACCGGCTTGGGCGGGCATGTTGGTCATGCCGGCCATGGCCGCAGAGGTCGAGGCGGTTTGTTTGGGCTCGAGCATCTTTTGCAGGGCCTCGCGCAACTGGCTTTCGGAATCGAGCATGAACTGGCCGGAGACCACCACGCGTTCGCCGGCTTTGAGTCCGGCGAGAATCTGGATCTGGTCGTTCTCCGCCTTGGGGCCGAGGACGACCTGGCGCGGCTCGAACTTGCCGCCACCGCGGGCCACGAACACGGTGTTGCGCGTGCCGCTGCGCAGGACGGCGGATTCGGGGACCAAGAGGGCCGAAGGTGTGATCTCGCGGGTCAGCTCGACTTGGGCATACATGCCGGGTTTGAGGAAAAAGCCGGGGTTGTGAAACTCCATGCGGACGCGCACGGTGCGGGTCTTTTCATCCACGTGTGGGTAAATGTAGGTCACCCGGCCGCGGAACTTGCGATCGGGCAGGTAAGAAAGCGTCATGACGGCTTCCTGGCCCAGTTCGATGAAGGGCAGGTCCTGTTCGTAAATCTGGGCGTGGACCCACACCAGGCTCAGGTCGGCCAACCGGTAGATTTTCTGGCCGGGCTGGACCATCTGGCCTTCGACGACGTTTTTCTCCATGACGAAGCCGTCGATGGGAGCGACGACGCGCAAGGTCTTGCGCGGGGTGCGGGTTTGTTCGAGCTCGGCGATTTGTTCGTCGGTGATGTCCCAATACTTGAGCTTGAGGCGGGCGGTATGGCGGAGGGCGTCCGCGGTGGCTTGGTCGGCCGCGGTGGCATCGAGGGTGAGGAGGTATTCGGTTTGGGCGGAATACAATTCCGGGGAGTAGATCTCGAAGAGGGGGTCGCCCTGATGAACCATGGCGCCGGTGTAATCCACGTAGAGTTTTTCGATCCAGCCGGCGAACTTGGTGGTGACTTCGGCGAGGGTGGTTTCGTCGTGCTCGATGATGCCCACGGTGCGCAGGGTGCGGCGCAGCGGTCCGTTGGTGACCACGGTCGTGCGGATGGCCATGTTTTGCTCGGTGACCGGGTCGATGACGATGCCGGCGGATTCGGGTTCCTCGTCTTCGTAAACGGGGATGAGATCCATGCCCATGGGGGACTTGCCGGGCTTGTCGGAGATGTAGGTGGGATCCATGGGGGCCCGCCAGTACTTGATTTTTCGTTCCCCCTTGGGCGTGGTGGAGCCGGTCTTGGGGCTCTTGCGCATGGGGGTGAGCTTCATACCGCAGATGGGGCAGTTGCCGGGGTGGTCCTGGACGACCTGGGGATGCATGCCGCAGGTGTAGAGGGTCTTTTCGCCCGCTTGTTGGTTGGCGGCGGTGGCGGGAGTTGAGGTTGACCGGAGAGTGGCCAAGAAGTAACCACCGGCAGCGCCGAGGGCCAGGAGGAGCAGGAAAGCGAACAGGGTGCGTGCTTTCATCGGGGGTCTGCGAGGTGATGGTGAAAAGTGATCCGCCCGGTTTCAGCGGCGGAAACCGGGCGGCAGGAAAGTGTCGTGAAAACGGGCCAAACGCGGCGGCAGGCGGATGCGCTCGCGCCAAACCCGTGGGGCAGTCCCTCAGGTCCCGAGGGAGCGGGACCCCAAGGGATTTGGGTGCCGCCGGGGGCGATCGGCGACCGGCGGCGGCAATGCGCCGCCGGGCGTGGGGTCAGTCGGCAAAGGCATCCCACGAGGCGAAGGAGATCGCCTCGTCGGGGCTGTGCAGGTCGCTGTGAAGGGACAGCACCGGCGCAGGGTCGGAGGTGTTTGCGCGGGTTTGATCCGACGGCGTGGAGGCGCAACCGGCGGCGACGGCCGGCAGGGCGAGCAAAAGTGCGCCAAGGGCGAGGATTCGGGCTGTGCGTGTCATCATGATGCGGAAGATAAGCGAAGGAGCCGTTCGGGTCCAGTGATAACTTGCATGAAGTCCATGAGCAGAACTTCACATGCAGCGAGCTGAATTGGGAAGCCGGGCTGATGAATGGTGTGAGCGCATGCCCAAGGGGTCCGGGCACCAACCGGGAGACAGGTGGGCGGTTTGCCGGGCGGACTCGGATGGGGAGAGGGATCGTCATCAGCGGGACGCGAGCGGGCGGTTGGAGTTCACGGCGGGCGCGGACCACGGGCGTTCGGCGGGAGGCAGGCCGGCGACCATGAGGGCGATTTCGGCCAAGAGAACCTCGCGTCGGGTGCGGGCCTCGACTTCGCCGAGTTCGAAGGCCAGTTGTTGCAGTTCGGCGTCCACCAGGTTGAAGAAGGTGATGTCGCCGGTGAGGTAGCCGGCGCGGGCGACCGACACCGAAAGCGCGGCTTGGGGAATGAGTTTCTTTTGCAGCAGGGCGAGGTTCCGGGAGACTTCACGGTAGGCGAAGGCTTTTTGGGCCAGGGTCACGGCGAGCTCGATTTGGGCGGATTCGAGGCGGCGCTGGGCGGCGAGTTTGGCGGCCTCGGCCCGGGCGATGTCGGCGGCGATCTTGTCGCGCCAGATGGGGAGGGTCATGCTGGCCAAGGGACGGACAAGAGTGGGGCTGTTCTTGACGTCGGCCATGGCCCCCAAGGCGAAATCGGGCACCTTTTCGCGGTAAGCCAAGGCGATGGCGGCTTCGGCGGCGCGGATTTCCTCGGCGAGGGCGGCCAAGGAGGGGTTGTTCTCGAAGGCGATCCGCAGGAGTTGTTGCTCGTCCACCTCCAGTGGTGTGGAAGCGAAGCGGGGCAGGGGAGGATCGGGTTGATCGGGGAGGAGTCCCAGGGCGGCTTTGAAGGCAGTGAGCTTCGGCTGACGGGAATCCTCGAGGTTGGCGAGGTCGGTTTCGACCCGGTCGCGGGCGATGCGGGCACGGAGGACGTCCTGGAGGGTCACCTGGCCGGCGGCGTTGCGGGCGCGGGCGATGGCCTCGAGTTCCTCGAGGAGGCGGAGGTTGCGGCGGGTGATGCGGATTTGTTCGTCGAGAAAGTAA
>RFJD01000450.1 GCA_003695015.1 Verrucomicrobiota bacterium
CCGCACCCCCGTCCGGCTGTGGTGCCTGCGCCGCACCCCCGGCGACCTCCGGGCGCGGATCGATCGCCGGGTGGACCGCATGTTCGCCGAAGGTCTGGTCGAGGAAACCCGCCGCGCCCTGGCGGCCGGCCTGGCGGACAACCCCACCGCCTCCCGGGCCATCGGTTATCGCCAAGTCATCGAGCATCTGCGCGGCGAACGCGATCTGGCGGCGACCATCGCCCTCGTCAAGCAACGCACTTGGCAGTTCGCCCGACGCCAAATGACCTGGTTCCGCCACCAATTGCCGGTGAACTGGCTGGACGTCCCCGCCGACGAACCGCCCGAGCTCACCGCCGACCGCCTCCGGGAGGCGGCCGCTTCCGGGACCGGTTGCCCCGCATCCCCGCCGTTGATACAGTGAAGCTCGACGTCGCCAATCACGCGTGAAAGCGCTCATCCCAACCGAACTGCAAAAACGAACCGAACGGGTTTACTTGGTGGGCGCGGTCCTCAAAGGCCGCACGGCGGCCGAGGTGGAGGAATTCCTCGACGAACTGGCCGAACTGGCCACCACCGCAGGCGGCCGCGTCGTCGGCCGCGCTTGGCAGAAACTCGAACACCCCCATCCGGCCACCTTCATCGGCCCCGGCAAGGCGGAGGAACTGGCCGCCCTCTGCCAGGCCGAGGAGGTGGACACGGTCATCTTCGACGACGAACTCTCCCCCGCCCAGGGCCGGAACCTCGAGCGCATCTTCGAGTGCAAGATCCTGGATCGCACCATGCTGATCTTGGACATCTTCGGCCAGCGGGCGCAGACCCGGGAGGGCAAGCTGCAGGTCGAATTGGCCCGGCTGGAACACCTGTTGCCGCGCCTGACCCGCTACTGGACCCACCTGCACCGGCAGAAGGGCGGCATCGGCATGCGCGGCGGCGAGGGCGAGACCCAGCTCGAGGTGGACCGCCGCAAAACCAAGGAACGCATCGACCGCATCCGGCGCGAGCTGGTCGAGGTCCGCCGCCAGCGGGAGGTGCGCCGCCAGGGCCGTCGCCGCCACCAATGGCCGCTGGCCTCGGTGGTCGGCTACACCAACGCCGGCAAGTCCACCCTGTTCAACGCCCTGACCGGCGCGCACGTGCTCGAGGAGGACAAACTCTTCGCCACGCTCGATCCCACCACCCGCCGGCTCCGGCTGCCCTCCAATCACAACGTGCTGCTCTCGGACACCGTCGGCTTCATCCGCAAGCTGCCCCACCAGTTGGTCGAAGCCTTCAAGGCCACGCTGGACGAGGTGGTCGAAGCCGACCTGCTGATCCACGTGGTGGACATCACCTCGCCGCATGCGCGGGAGCAGATCGAGGCCGTCAACCAGGTCCTCGAAGAAATCGGCGCGCAGGACAAACCCACCCTCATGGCGTTGAACAAGATCGACCGCCTCGAGAATCGCTCGATCCTCGAAAGCTGGCGGCGCGAATGGCCGCGGGCGGTGCCCATCTCCGCCCGCACCGGCGAGGGTTTCCCCGAACTGCTGGCCGAGCTGGCCACCCTGTTGCGGCCCGCCCGTGAAGTGGTCGAACTGGCCATCCCCCACCGCCAGGGAGCCCTGGTCTCCCGGTTGCACGAGGTGGGCCAGGTGATCGAAAGCCGGTTCGACGGCGAGCTGGGCCATTTTCGGGTCCATCTGCCGCCGCATCTCCGGGCCGAATTCGCCCCCTACATCCGCAACGGCCGGCCGCGGACCAGCGCATGAGCGGTCCGCCGTCAACGCCGCCCGCCAGCCGAAGGGAGATCTTCGGCTGGGCGATGTTCGACTTCGCCAACTCCTCCTACACCACCGTCATCGTCACGGTCGTGTACTGCGTGACCTTCACCCGCCTGGTGGTCGGGCCGGGGGCGGACGGCGGGTTCGAGCTGGGCAACCTCCTCTGGAGCGTGGCCCTGGCGGTCAGCTACGGCTTGGTGGTCTTGACCGCGCCGGTGCTGGGGGCGGTGATGGATTACAGCGCGGCGAAGAAAAAGTTCCTCTTCGCAAGCTACCTGGTCACGGTGCTGGGCACGGCGGCCCTCGGGCTGGCCGGGCCGGGCCATTACCTCTGGGCGATGCTGCTGCTGGTGGTCTCGAACTACGGGTTCGCCGCCGGCGAGTCCTTCGCCTCGAGCTTTCTGCCGGACCTCGGCCCGCGCGAGCAACTGGGCCGCATCTCCGGCTTTGCCTGGGGCTTGGGCTACTTCGGCGGGCTGACCTCGACCCTGCTGGTGATGAAGCTCGGCGCAGGGGATGCGACCGACTTCAGCCGGGCGCGCTGGGCCGGGCCGATCACCGCGGCCTTTTTCCTGGTGGCGGCGATCCCCACCTTCCTCTGGCTTCGCGAACGTGGCCGGCCGCGGCCGTTGCCGCCGGGCGAAACCCATCTGGGCATCGGCTTCCGCCGGCTGGCCGGGACCTGCCGCGCCTTGGGCCGGTTCCGCGATCTGGCCGTCTTCCTGGTCTCGATGTTCTTCGCCATGGCCGGCCTGGCCATCATCGTCAGCTTCGCCTTTCTGTACGGCGACCAGGTGTTGCGGTGGTCCGACGCCAGCCGGGTGTGGATGTTCGTGCTGACCCAGTTGACGGCGGCGGGCGGGGCGATGTTTTTCGGTTGGGTGCAGGACCGGATCGGCGCCAAGCGGACCTACCAGATCACGCTGGTCTGGTGGCTGGTCTGCGTGCTGGCCATCTGGCAGGTGGAACGGCTGGCGGGTTGGCTCCCCGGCGGCTGGAGCGCCGAACGGCTCTTCCTCGTGCTCGGTTGCGTGGCCGGGGCCGGCATCGGCGCCGTCCAATCCGCCGCCCGCGCCATGGTCGGCATCCTCGCCCCGCGCAGCCGGGCCGGGGAGTTTTTCGGTTTCTGGGGCATGTCCGGCAAACTGGCCGCCATCTTCGGCCTGGTGGGGTTCGGCCTGTTGCAATACCGGATCGGCCTCCGCTATGCGGTCCTGTTTTGCGCCGCCCTCTTCCTGGCAGCTTGGTTGGCCGCCCTGCCGGTGGACGAACAACGCGGCCGCGCCACGGCCGAAACCACCGAGGATTGAACGCCCAAACCGCGCGCACCACCCGCCCAAGACCGCCCCGCCGCGACAACGGCGCCGGTTCATCGGGTGACGCAGCCGCCACCAGCCTCGTTTCTCCTATCTGCCTGCCGGGCCGGAAACAACGGCCTGCTTCCTTCTCCTTCACCTCGCTCAGCAGGTTCCAAGAGAACAGGAACGGAGACGCCGTTGCACCGGTTCCTGCTTATTCGTCATCCCCGGCTACAACACATCGCGCCTGTTTGGC
>RFJD01000082.1 GCA_003695015.1 Verrucomicrobiota bacterium
ATCGTGGATTTCGAGGAGACGCGCTCCGGGATGAAGCGGGGGTTCATTGGCTTTCAGGTCCACGCGGTGCCCCGCGGGTCCGGGCCGTATGAGGTGCGCTGGCGCAACATCCTGATCCGCGATTTGACCCGGCGGAAGGTGGTGTTCATCGGGGCTGCCGGCGGCCACGGTGGGGAGGCGCACCAGCACATCGCCGGGAACCATTTGCTGGCAGAGGTGCTCAGGAACAGCGGCTACCGGTTCGAGACGGTCGAGTGCGAGGGGTATCCGAAGGATCCGGCCGTGTTGGCGGATGCGGATGCGGTGGTGTTCTACTGCAACGGTGGGGGCGGGCACTTGGTGATGCCGCATCTGGACGAGTTCGACGCGCTGGTGCGGCGCGGGCTGGGCGTGGTGTGCCTGCACTACGCGGTCGAGGTGCCCAAAGGCCGGCCGGGCGAGCTGATGCGGCGGTGGATCGGCGGCTATTTCGAGACCGATTGGTCGGTCAACCCGGTGTGGACCGCCGAGTTCAAATCGCTGCCCACCCATTCGATCACCCGGGGTGTGGTGCCCTTCACCCTGCGGGACGAGTGGTACTACCACATGCGGTTCGTGGACGGGATGCGCGGGGTGACGCCGATCCTTTCGGCCCATCCGCCGCGGGAGACGCTGAACCGGCGGGACGGTCCGCACGAGAACAATCCGCACGTGCGGGAGGCGATCGCGCGGGGGGAGATCCAGCATGTGGCGTGGGCGTTCGAGCGTCCGGACGAGTGGGGCGGCGGTCGCGGGTTCGGTTTCACGGGGGGCCACTGGCATCGCAATTGGCAAAATCCGAACATGCGGACCATCGTGGCCAACGCCATCGCGTGGGCGGCCGGGGCGCCGGTGCCGGCCTGGGGGTTGCATTGAGAGGCGAAACCGCGGGTGGGTGCAGCCAGGTTGGCCGCAGCACACTTGGTGTTTTCGGGAGGTTCGGAGAACCGGCTTGGTGAGGTCGGCGCTTCCGGGAGGGCCGCCTTGTCACCTCGGTGGCTACGTGGGCTTGGAAGGTCGAGGCCCCCTCGTCACCTCGGCGGCTACGCGCACGTGGAAGGCCGGCGCCGTCTCCTTACGTCGGCGGCTACATGCGTTCGGGGATGCCGATGCCCAGAAGGCCCAGGCCGGTTTCAAGGACCTTGAAGACGAGGTGGCAAAGGAGCAGGCGGCTGGAGCGGACCGGTTCCTCCGAGCGCAGGACGGGGCAGGCTTCGTAGAAGGCGGTGAAGGCCCCGGCCAGCTCGTAGAGGTAGTTGCAGAGGTAGTTGGGCCGGTACTCGGCGGCCACGGCGTGGACGACGAAGTCGAAGCGTTCGAGCATGCGGGCCAGGGCGAGCTCGGTTGGTTCGGTGAGGGTGGCCCGGTCGGCGGCGGCGACGGGGTCGAAGCGTTCGCCGGCCTCTTCGAGTTTGCGGAAGATGCTGCGGATGCGGGTGGCGGCGTAGAGGAGGTAGGGGGCGGTGTTGCCGTTGAGGGCCAGCATCTTGTCCCAACTGAACACGTAGTCGCTCTGGCGGTTGGGCAGCAGGTCGGCGTATTTGACCGCGCCGATGCCGATGACCCGGGCGATTTCGCGCTGGTCGGCCGCGGGCAGGTCGGGGTTTTTCTCGCGGACGACCCGGAGGGCGCGTTCCTCGGCTTCGTCGAGGAGGTCGGCGAGTTTGACGTTTTGGCCG
Source organism: Verrucomicrobiota bacterium (assembly GCA_003695015.1). Lineage (GTDB taxonomy): Bacteria > Verrucomicrobiota > Verrucomicrobiia > Limisphaerales > J093 > J093. Next base: position 1,698 of record RFJD01000082.1, read on the forward strand.
GAACGGGTTTTGAGCGGCTGGCCGTTTTCGCCGAGGATGGAGCCGAACCAGACGTGGGTGAGGCGGGTGGGGACCTCCGGATGCCAGCGGCGGAAGATCTCGAAGACCTGCTGGAAGTGGAGCTGCTGGCGGCCGTCGGTGACGTAGATGATCTCGTCCGGGCGCCAGGTTTCCCAGCGGTATTCGAGGGTGGCCAGGTCGGTGGTGGTGTAGTTGAAGGCGCCGTCGCGTTTGCGGACGATGGCCGGATGGGCCTTGAGGGCGGGGACGTCGTCGAAGAAGGCCACCAAGGCGCCCTCGCTTTCGCGGATGATGCCCTTCTCGAGGAGGGAGGCGACCACGCCCGGAAGGCGGTCATTGTAGAAGCTTTCGCCGAGGGTGTGGTCGAACCGGACGTCGAGCCGGCGATAGATGGCGTCGAACTGCTCGCGGGACAGCTCGATCATGCGGCGCCAGATGGCGACGTTTTCGGGGTCGCCCTGCTGAAGTTTGACCAGCTCAGCGCGGGCGCGTTCGAGGACGGCGGGGTCGTGGTCCGGGCTGTCCTCGCTGCAGCGGGCGTTGATGACGCGGTAGATGCGTTCGAGTTCGGCGATGGCGTCGCGGGCGAGGGCATCGGAGTCGAGCTCGGTCTTCCAGCCCACCAAGAGCATGCCGAACTGGGTGCCCCAGTCGCCGAGGTGGTTGTCGGTGATGACCCGGTGGCCGAGGTGACGGAGGATGCGGGCCAGGCAGTCGCCGAGGATGGTGGAGCGGATGTGGCCCACGTGCATCGGTTTGGCGACGTTGGGGGAGCTGAAGTCGATGACGACGGTGCGGGGCGGGGCGTCGGGCTGGCAAAAGAGGTGTTCGCCGCGGGCGGCGCGGGCCAGGAGGGCGACAAGGGCCTGCGGCCGGAGGCGGAAGTTGACGAAGCCGGGGCCGGCGACTTCGGGTGGTTCGGTGAGGTCGTCGAGGCCAAGGTCGGCGGCGATTTCGGTGGCCAGTTGGCGGGGGTTGAGGCGGCGTTGTTTGGCCAGGCCGATCAGGGCGTTGGTCTGGTAGTCGCCGAACCGTTCGTCGGGGCAGGGGCGGACCAGAATGGACGCGGGGTCGGCGTCCGGAAAGCGGCGCAGAACGGCTTCCTGGAGTCGTTGTTCGATCTGTTGTCGGAGCATGGGGGCGAAAGGAACCGGCGACCGGGCGGTGGAGCGGGGTTCAGGGACCGGCGGGCTCGGAGGAGGCGGACTCGATGATGGCGTGGATGGCGTGGGCGTCCGGGGCGTCCTCGAGGGCTTTGCGCATTTCGCGGCGGTGGAGGAGCTTGGCGATGCGGGCGAGGGTGTGGAGGTGGGGTTGGAACTCGCCCTGGGGCACGAGCAGGAGGACGACCAAGGTGACGGGCTGGCCGTCGATGGCTTCGAATTCGATGCCCTTCTTGGAGCGGCCGAAAGCCCCGACGACGCGCTTGAGCACGTTGCTGGAGGCGTGGGGAATGCCAATGCCGAAGCCGATGCCGGTGCTCATGGTGTTTTCCCGTTTGCGCACGGCGGCCACGACAGCGTCGCGGTCGGCCTCATCGATGTCCCCCGTTTGCACGAGATGATCGATCAGCTCGTCGATGGCCTCCCAGCGGTCGGTGGCCTTGAGCTCCGGGATGATGTTTTCCGGTCTGATGATGTCTGCCAGGTTCATAGGCGGCCCAACGCCAAAGGCCCCATTGGCTGCCTCCGGCGGGCGGATTGCAAGCGCGAATTCAACCGGTTCTCACCGGGGTCGGAGGACGGCGGCGACGGTCAGCCTTCGCCCAAACGGGCCTTGAGGGCGGCGGTGCTGGCCTCCAGAACTTCTTGGTGGAGGGAACGGCCGTGGCTGTCCATGGTGACGACCGCCGGGAAGTCACGGACTTCCAGCTCCCAAATGGCTTCCGGCGAACCGAATTGTTCCATCAGGTACACGTTGCGGACGCGGACGATCTTTTCCGCCAACACCTGGGCGGCGCCGCCGATGGCGTGCAGGTAAACGCAACCGTGTTCCTTGCACGCGGCCAGGGTCTGTTCACCCATGCCGCCCTTGCCGATGATCCCGCGCAGCTTGAACCGCCGGATCAGCTCGGCTTGGTACGGTTCCTCGCGGATCGAGGTGGTGGGTCCGGCGGCGACGACCTTCCACTCGCCGTTCTCGTCGCGGATGACCACCGGCCCGCAGTGGTAGAGGATGGCGTTGGAGAGGTCCACGCCGGGTGGCAGCTCGCCTCCCTTGTAGAGGTACTTGTGAACCGCATCGCGGCCGGTGAAGAGGACGCCGGTGATTTCGACGGCGTCCCCCACGCGGAGGGCGCGGACCTGTTCCTCGGTGAACGGATGGGTCAGCTTGATCATGGCCATTTCCTCGGTGGAAGGGTGGTGGTGACGGTCAGTAGAGCCACTCGGCGATCGCGCCGTCGGCGTCCAGCCGCACGCCCTGGCGCCGGAAAGCCCAGCACATGTAGCTCACGCTGACGAAGTAAGAGGCGGGCAGGCGGTTGAGGAGCCCGATCTTGACGCCCAGGAGGGTGGTGCGGCCGCCGAAGCCCATGGGGCCGATGCCCAGTTCGTTGGCCGTTTGCAGGATGTCCTGTTCGAGCCGGTCGAGTTCGGGCACGGGATTGCGGTCGTCCAACTTGCGCAGCAATTGCTCCTTCGAGTGGGCGTAACCGGTGGCGCGGTCGCCGCCGATGCAAACCCCGAGCACGCCGGGGCCGCAGCCCTTGCCCTGGGCTTGGAGGACGGCATCCAGAATCACCCGCCGGCAGCCTTCCAGGTCGCGATCGGCCTTCAGGCCGCGATGGGGCAGGGCGTACTGGGCGCCGACGTTTTCGCAGCCGCCGCCCTTGAGAATGAGCCGGACGGTGAGGTCGTTGCCCCGGTGCTGGTGGAAATGGAGCGAGGGCGAGCCGGGACCGAGGTTGGTGCCGGTGTTCTTGCCGGTGAGGGGATCGACCGAGTTCTGGCGGAGGTATCCCTTGGCGGTGGCCAGACGCACGGCCTCGCGCGCGGTCTCGGCGAAGGCCACCTGGTCCAGCCCCACCGGCGCATCGATGTAGAAGAGAATGCTGCCGGTATCCTGGCAGATGGGCTGGGATTTGCGGCGGGCCAGCTCGATGTTCTGCTCGATGATCCGGAGGGCGGATTCGGCGATGGTGCCCTTCTTCTCCTGCTCCAGCGAGGCCAAGATGGCCTTCTGGACGTCGTCCGGGATCTCCGCCGAAGTGCGGCGGATCAGTTCGATCAGCGAGTCCTGCAACGCCTTCATGAAGCGCCCAGCTTGCGTTCGCGCGGTGGCCCGTGTCAATGCGCCGGTCGGCGTTCCCTCGAAGGTCTTCGGCGAAAGGTCCCCGGGGGATGGATGCCGCGGATGGGACGCGAGGGGCCGTGGGACGGGGAGACAACAAAACCGCCGGCAGGGATGCTGCCGGCGGCTCGCGGTATTCCGGCGGGGATCAGGTGGCGACCTGATTGTTCGAGGCCGCCTCCTGCTTGAACACCAGCCGGCCGTCCTCGACGGTCACGCGGATGGGTTCATTTTCGTGGAGGTCGCCCCGGATGATTTCCTCCGCCAAGGGATCTTCGAGGTAGCGCTCGACCGCCCGTCGCATGGGCCGGGCGCCGTAGGCCGGATCGTAGCCCTTCTCGACGAGGAACTCCTTGGCTTTGGGATCCAGTTCCAAGGTGAGGTTCCGGTGTTTGAGCCGTTCGAGGACCTTGCCGACCTCGAGATCGAGGATGCGGATGAGGTCCGGCTTGGTGAGGGACCGGAAGACGATGACGTCGTCGAGCCGGTTGAGGAACTCGGGCCGGAAGACCTTCTTGGCCTCCTCGAGGATGCGGGTCTTCATGCCCTCGTAGGTGGCGGTCTCGGTGGGCGGGGTGAAGCCGATGGTCGTCTGCCGCCGGAGGTTTTCCGAGCCGACGTTGGAGGTCAGCAGGATGACGGTGTTGCGGAAATCGACCTGCCGGCCGAAGCTGTCGGTCAGTTTCCCTTCCTCCAGAATCTGGAGGAGCATGTTCATGACGTCGGGGTGGGCCTTTTCGATCTCGTCGAAAAGGACCACGCAGTAGGGCTTGCGGCGGACGGCCTCGGTGAGCTGGCCGCCTTCCTCGTAGCCGACGTAGCCGGGGGGCGAGCCGATGAGCCGGGAGACGTTGAACTTCTCCATGTACTCGCTCATGTCGAGCTGCACCAAGGCCTTCGAGTCGCCGAACATGTTCTCGGCCAAGGTCTTGGCCAGCAGGGTCTTGCCCACACCGGTGGGCCCGAGCAGGGCGAAGGTGCCGATCGGCCGGCGCGGGTCCTTCAGGTCGGCCCGGGAGCGGCGCAGGGCCTTGCAGAGGGCCCGGACGGCTTCCTCCTGGCCGATGACGACCCGGTTGAGCTCCTCCTCCATGGCCAGGAGTTTCTTGACCTCGTCGCGCCCCATGCGTTGGAGCGGGATGCCGGTCCATTTCGAGACCACGTGGAGGATGTCCTCCTCATCGACGACGACGCGTTTTTCCTCGCGGTTCTTGCGCCATTCTTCGAGGACGGCCTCGAGTTTGGCCTTGGCCTGTTTCTCCTGGTCGCGGACGCGGGCCGCCCCCTCGAAATCCTGCTCCTTGATGGCGGCCTCCTTCTGGGCCTTGAGGCGCTCGATCGTTTCCTCGAGGTCCTTGACGTCCGGCGGCCGGGTCATGGCGGCGATGCGGGCCCGGGAACCGGCCTCGTCCATGACGTCGATGGCCTTGTCCGGCAGGAACCGGCCGGTGATGTAGCGGTCGGAGAGCCGGACGGCGGCCTCGATGGCGGCGTCGGTGAGGATGATCTTGTGGTGCTCCTCGTATTTGTGCTTGAGGCCCTGGAGGATGAGGATGGCCTCCTCGACGGTGGGGGGCTCGACCCGGATGCTCTGGAAGCGCCGTTCAAGGGCGGCGTCCTTCTCGATGTACTTGCGGTACTCGGTGAGGGTGGTGGCGCCGATGCACTGGAGCTCGCCGCGGCTGAGGGCGGGTTTGATGATGTTGGAGGCGTCCATGGTGCCCTCGGCCGAGCCGGCGCCGACGATCGTGTGCAACTCGTCGATGAAGAGAATGACGTTCTTGGCCCGGCGGATTTCCTCCATGACCGCCTTGATGCGTTCCTCGAACTGGCCGCGGTACTTGGTGCCGGCGACCATGAGGGCGAGGTCGAGGGTGATGACGCGCTTGTCCCGGAGCAGTTCCGGGACGTTGCCCTTGGCAATCTCCTGAGCCAGCCCCTCGACGATGGCGGTCTTGCCCACGCCCGCCTCGCCGAGCAGGACCGGGTTGTTCTTGGTGCGGCGGCAGAGAATCTGAATGACCCGCTCGATTTCGTTGCGGCGGCCGATGACCGGATCCATCTCGCCCTTGCGGGCGATCTCGGTCAGGTCGCGGCCGAAGGCCTTGAGGGCCGGGGTCTTGACCTCCTTGCCCTTGCGTTCGCTCCTGCCGGACTCGGCCTCCTCGTCCTCGTCATGGTAGCCGCCCTCGGCGGCTCCCTCGGGGTTGAGTTCCTTGAGGATCTCGGCGCGGGCCTGTTCGAGGTCCACGTCGAGGTTCTTGAGCACACGGGCGGCGACCCCGTCGCCTTCGCGGAGGAGGCCGAGCAGGAGGTGCTCGGTGCCGACGTAATCGTGGCCCAAGGCCCGGGCTTCCTTGCTGGCCAGGGCGAGGACCTTCTTGACGCGCGGGGTGAAGGGGATCGACCCCATCAGCTTCTGGTCGGGGCCGGTGCCGACCTGTTTTTCGACCTCCATGCGGACGGTCTCGAGGTCGATGCCCATGCGCTGCAGGACATTGACGGCGACGCCCTGGCCGAGCTTGATCAGCCCCAGCAGGAGGTGCTCGGTCCCCACGAAATTATGGTTGAACCGGTCGGCCTCCTTGCGGGCGAGGGCCAAGACTTGCTGGGCTCGGGGCGTAAAGTTGTTCATCCAATCTTCGCTCATATGGTCGTCCCCAGGCAGGACGTGACAACACTGCCCCGATCAGGCCGGTTTGTCCAGTGTCCCGCCCCCGGTTCCGCTCGAAGAACCGGGGCGGGGGACCGACGCCATCCGCTCCCGGAGGAGGTCGGCCCGCAGGAAATCGCGTTGTTCGGCGTTGAGTTTGCGTTCCCGGACCAAGAGCTGCAGATGGGCGGGCTGGACCAAGAGGAACAGCTCGTCGGTGAGGGTGCGGGGAACGTTCTCGAAGAGGCCGAGGTCGATGCCCAACCGGAACAGCGACAGGAGGTTGATGGCTTCCTTGGAGGGCATGCTGTGGGCGTTGGCCAGGATGCCGTAGGCGCGGCCGATGTGGTTGAGGACGGCGCGGGGTTTCCGCTCGAGCAGCCGGCCGCGGGCGTCGTTTTCCTGCTCGATGATCTGGGCGATGACCTTGCTGAGGCGCTCGATGATCTGCTCCTCGGATTCGCCCAAGGTGCGTTGGTTGGAGACTTGGAAAACGTTCCCCAACGCCTCGGTGCCCTCGCCATAGAGGCCGCGGACGGCCAGCCCCAGCTTGTTGACCGCCTGGATGATGCGGTTGATCTGCTCGTCGAGGACCAGGGCGGGCAGATGGAGCATGGCGCTGACGCGGATCCCGGTGCCGACGTTGGTGGGACAGGCGGTCAGGTAGCCGAATTGGGGGGAGAAGGCGTATTCGACGCGCTGTTCGAGGGCGGAGTCGAACTCGTCGATGGCCTCCCAAGTGCGATCGATCTGAAGGCCGGGCAGGACGCACTGCATGCGCAGGTGGTCCTCTTCGTTGATCATGACGCTCAGGGACTGATCGCGGCTGAGGACCACGGCGCTGCCGACCCCTTGGGCGGCGTGCTCGCGGCTGATGAGATGGCGTTCGACCAGGACCTGTTTGTCGAGGGCGGAGAGGTTTTCCATGTTCTCCGCCCAGCCGTCGGCCATCTGGGGGAGGGGCTGGACGGCTTCCCGGAGCAGGCGGCAGCACTCGATTCGGGCGGACTTGTCGGCCCGGCCGGGGAAGGGGTATTTGCGCAGATTGCGGGCGAGCCGGACGCGACTGGAGATGACGATTTTGCTCTGCGGTCCGGTCTGACTGCAGAGCTGGGCAACCGGCGTGAGGAAGTCGTGCAGGTCCATGCGATTCAGGCGCCGGAAGCGTCGGCGGGTTTGGCTCCGGAGGAGGTTTCCCCCCGGAGGGCTTTGATTTCGTCACGGAGCCGGGCGGCTTCCTCGAACTCCTCGTTGGCGACGGCGAGTTCGAGCTGCTTCTGGAGGCGCTGGATGCGCTCGGCCACGGGCCGTGGCTGGCGGGGCTGGCGGGGGACCTTGCCGACGTGCCGGGTGCCGCGGTGCATGGGGCGGAGGGCGGCTTCCAAGCCCTCGGCGAAGTGGGTGTAGCAGTCCGGGCAGCCGAGCCGGCCGGTCTTCTTGAAGTCGGCCTGGGTGAGGCCACAGCGGGGACAGGCGTCCCCCTTGGCGGTGCGTTGGGCGATTTCCTCGGAGGCGCCCAGCCCCAGCAGGAGATCGGCCGGGGAGAAGTTCGCCGGGTCGTCGAGGCCCTTTTCTTTGGCGCAGCTCTCGCAGAGGTCCACTTTGGTGACCTTGCCGCCCACGATCTGGGTGAAGTGGACCTTGGCCTCGTTCTTTTTGCAGATCATGCAGAGCATGGCGCGACTCAGTTGCCGGTGCCGCCCCCGGCCTCGGGCCAGATGGGCTCGCCGCTGCGATGGGTCAACTCCCGGTATTCCTGCACCAAGCGGCGGGTGATCGGTCCGGGGACGCCGTCGCCGATGGGGCGTCCGTCGATCCGGACCACCGGAACGATCTCGGCTCCGGTGCCGGTGAGGAAACATTCCTCCGCGACGTAGAGGTCGTACCGGGTCAAGGTGGTTTCCTGGACGGGCAGGTTGTGCTGGCGGGCCAGCTCGATGACCACGCCGCGGGTGATGCCGTAAAGGGCGCCGGTGTGAAGGGGCGGGGTGTGAAGGACGCCGCGCCGGACGATGAAAATGTTGTCGCCGGTGCACTCGGCCACGAAGCCCTCGGCGTTGAGCATGACGGCTTCCTTCACGCCGGCGACATTGGCCTCGATCTTGGCCAGGACGTTGTTGAGGTAGTTGAGGGACTTGATGGCCGGGTTGACGGCGTTGTGGTGGTTGCGGGTGGTGGCCACCGTGATGATCTCCATGCCCTTTTCGTAGAGCTCGACCGGATAGAGCTGGATGGTCGAGGCGATCACGATGACCGAGGGGTTCTTGCAGCGGTGGGGGTCCAGGCCCAGGGTGCCGACGCCGCGGGTGACGACCAGCCGGATGTAACCGTTCCGCAACTCGTTCTGCCGGCAGGTTTCGAGCACGGCTTCCTGGACCTGTTCGAGGCTCATCGGGATGGTCAGGGCGATGGCCTTGGCCGAATCGAAGAGCCGCTCCAAGTGCTCCCGGAGTTTGAAGACACGCCCGTTGTACGCCCGGATCCCTTCGAACACGCCGTCGCCGTACAGCAACCCGTGGTCGAGCACCGAGATTTTCGCGTCCTGTTCGCTGTAGAACCGACCGTCGATGAAAATCTTCATTTAACCTCGACGAAGCCTACCCGGGCCCTTGTCGGGCGCGCAACATCTAACCCGGCCGGCGGGGCACTCACGCTGCGGAACGGGGAGGCGACCCCGGCTTCGGCCGGCGGGCGGCGCCGGTGCAGGCGGCCCGGCGGGCCACGGGGAGGGGACAGGGTTCTCGCCGACGGGCCTCCCGCGGAGACTTGGGCCGCCCGGGAAGGAGGTTGACAGGCCGGAGGCGGCCGGGTGAACTGCTGCCGGTTTCGCCGACCCAAGCAACGCATCCCGATGCGTGTCGAGCCGTTTGCGGGCAACGCCGAACATGAAGGGGACGACATGGATGGCGCTGGCGTTTCTGGCGGTGGCGCTGGTGTTCACGGGCGACCGGCTGCGATTGAGCCGGCCGGACCCGCGTGTCCTCCTGGTGGCGCACACCCTGACGACGGCCTCGGAGCAGGAGGCCATCCAAGAGGCCTTCCGGCGTTTCGAGGCGGCCCATCCGGGGGTGCGGGTGCGGCAGGTGGTGATGAACAGCGAGACCTACCAGACGGTGGGGTGGCGGTTGTTGATGCGCAGCCGGCGTCCGCCGGACGTGTATTTCCTCTGGCGCGGCTACAAGACGGAACTGGCCATCCGGCGGGGGCAGGCGTTGGACATGGCGCCCCACCTGCAGCCCGGTGTGCTGGAGGCGCTGGCGCCGGCGGCGGTGTTGCGGCGGGGAACGGCGGTGTATCACCTGCCGCAGTCGGTGGACATCAGCAACCTGATCTGGTTCAACCGGCGGATCTTCGAGGAGGCCGGCCTCGGGGAACCGGCCGAACTCGAGCAATGGCTGGCGGACTGCCGGCGGCTGCGGGAGCGCGGGGTGTTGCCCTTGATCCAGGGGAACCGGGACTTGTGGCCGCTGGGGAACCTGGCGGCGGAGTTCATGGGGCAGGCGCTGCCGCCGGAGACCGTGGAGCGGTGTTTCGCCGCCGGCGAACAAGTGCCGGAGCAGGCGGCGGAGGGGCTGGCGCCGCTGGCCCGGTTGGCAGCCGAGGGCGCGTTCGATTTGCCCGGGGTCATGGAGCGGGGGGCGGTGGCCGGGTTCAACGACATCGACGCCAAGGTCTTCTGGCTCAGCGGACGGGCCGCCCAACACATCATCGGTTCGTGGCTGTTGGCGGACATCCGCGATGCCGAGGAGCGCGGGGAACTGAGGTTCCCGGTCGGCGTGGCGCCGGTGCCGCACGGGGTCGGCCAGACCGACGCCATGACCGCCGTGGTCACCGGCTGGATGGTCCACGCGGACACGCCGAATCCGCAGGCGGCGGTGGACCTGGTGGCGGAGTTCGTCTCACGGCGCTGCCAGGAACGGTTCGCGGCGTTGGGCGGGCTCTCGGCGCGGTTGGACGCCGGCGAATTCACGGACCATCCGCTGGCGCGGCGGGCATTGGAGATTCTGCGGCGGACGCCGGTGTGGGTGGCGCCGCCGGATACGGCCTTCGCGCCGGAGCAGGCCAGGGCGTTTTACGAAGTGGCGGCCCGGGTGGCGGCAGGGCGGCTGGACGCCCGGCAGGCGGTGGCCGCGTGGAACGAGAAAAAGGCCGCCCTGGCCGGTAAGGGGTTGTGAGGTCGGCATGACGCGTCGCGGTCAAATCGTCTTTTTCGTGCCGGCGCTGGGGGTGTTTTTGCTGTTCTTCCTGCTGCCGGCCACGGCCACGTTGTGGGACTCGGTCCACAGCTTCCGGGGGGAAACGCCGCGGTTTGTCGGCGCGCTCTACTATCGGCATGCGCTCGGGGATCCGGAGTTCCAGCGGGCGTTGCTCAACAACCTGATCTACCTGGGCTGGACGCTGTTGTTCGAGGTCACGGTGGGATTGTTCCTGGCGGTGGCGTTGGAGCGGGAGAACCGGTTGAACCGCTTTCTGCGGGTGGTGTTCTTCGCCCCCAACGTGCTGTCGCTGGTGGTGGTGGGGCTGGTTTTCGGGTTCCTGTTCAAGGACGGGGTGGGGGTGTTTCCGGGGCTGCTGCGGAGTCCGCGGGCGCTGCTGACGATCTCGGTGATCTCCGGGTGGACCTACTGCGGGTTTTACATGGTGATCTTTCTGGCCGGCCTGAGCCAGGTGCCCCGCGAAGTGCTGGAGGCGGCGCGTCTGGATGGCGCGGGACCGTGGCAGGCGTTCTGGCGGATCAAGCTGCCGTTGCTCCGGGAGGTGCTGTACGTGGCGCTGTTGATCTGCTTCACCGGGGCGTTCAAGGCGTTCGACCTGTTCTGGGTGCTAGCGCCCAACCAGCCGGAGACGGAGATCGTTTCGACGTTGCTGGTGCGGGAGGTGATCCAGTTCGACAACAAGGGGTACGGCTCGGCGCTGGCGGTGTTGCTGACCTTGATGGTGCTGCTGACCACGGCGGCCATTCTGGGGGCGCGGCGGTTGTGGCTGGGCGCCCGAACCGGAGGAACGGTCCATGCGTGAACGGCGCAAGCTCGGGAACTGGGGGCGGACGGTCGGCTGGCTGGCCGTGGCGTTGGTGGCGTCGTATCCGCTGCTGTGGACCGTGCTCAGCAGCTTCAAGGAGACCAACGAGGCGATCTTCGGCCATCCGTTTTCGCTGCCGCAGCGGATCAGTTGGGAGAACTACCAGCGGGCCCTGCGGGAGGGGCACATGGGCTCGTTCTTCATCAATTCGCTCTGGGTCACGGGCCTGACGGCGTGGTTCACCGTGGTGCTGGGCGCGTGGGCCGGCCACGCCCTGAGCAAGCCGGCCTTTCCGGGACGCCGCCTCTGGATGGCGCTGTTCTTCATCGGGATGGTCCTGCCGGTGCAGTCGTTCCTGATCCCGCTGATCGACCTGCTGCAATGGCTGGGCATCCACGACAGCCTCTGGGCGTTGATCCTGCCCTACACGGCCATGAACCTGCCGGTGGCGGTGCTGTTGTTCGCCGCCTTCTTCCGGGCGATCCCGGCGGAAATCGAGGAGGCGGCCCGGATGGACGGGGTTTCGACCGCGCGGTTTTACGGGAGCATCCTGTTGCCGGTGGCCCGGCCGGCGGTGGGGACGCTGGTGGTGATTTCGTGCCTGAACACCTGGAACGAGTTTCTGATGGCGTTGCTGCTGATCGTGAGTCCGGAGATGAAGACCCTGCCCATCGGCATGATCGCCTTCGAGCAGGCCCACAACACCGATTATCCCGCGTTGCTGGCGGGGTTGTCGCTGATCTCGGTGCCGACCCTGCTGGCCTACGCCCTGTTTCACCGGCACATCATGCGCGGCGTCCTGGCCGGCGCCGTGAAGTGAGTCCGTTTGACCCCGACACACCGTCCACACCCGCCACCGACCCATGCCACCGAATCCGTTTCTTTCCGGCGTCATCGAAGGTTTCTACGGCAAGCCGTGGACCCCGGGCGAAAGGCGGCAGTTGCTGGGCTGGCTCCAGCGGGCCGGCCTCAACGCCTACCTGCACGGCCCCAAGGACGATCTCAAACATCGCGCCCTCTGGCGGGCGCCCTACACCGACGAGGAACTGGCCGCCCTGCGGGAGATCATCCGCGATTGCGATGCCCACGGGATCACCTACATCCACGCGCTGGCGCCGGGCTTGGACATCCGCTTCAGCGATCCGGCGGATTTCGACGCCCTGCTGGACAAGCTCGAAGCACTGGCCGGGCTGGGAGTGACGACCTTCGCCCTGCTGTTCGACGACATCCCGGCCCGGTTGAACGCGGCGGACCAGGCGCGGTTCGGCACGCCGGCCGCCGCCCAAGCCTGGTTGGCGAACGAAGTGCTCGCCCGGCTCCGGACGATGATCCCGTTCCCGCGCCTGCTTTTCTGTCCGACGGTCTATTGCGGCGAGATGGCCCGGCCTTCCGTGGCGGAGGACCCGTACCTGCGGGAACTGGGCGCCAAACTGGCCCCGGCGATCGACGTCTTTTGGACCGGGCCCCACATCGTTTCCGAGACCCTCCCGGTGGACCATCTGGAGGAAGTGGCGGCGGTGTTGGGGAGGGCGCCGGTGATCTGGGACAACCTCCACGCCAATGACTACGACATGCGGCGGCTGTACCTCGGTCCCTACGCCGGCCGGCCGCCGAACCTCCGCGAGCACACCGCCGGGGTGATGATCAACCCGAACTGCCAGTTCGCGGCCAACTTCATGGCGGTCCACAGCCTCGGCCGTTTTCTCCGGCGGCCCGAGCTGCCCATCGAGGAAAACTACCGCCGCACCTTGGAGGAATGGGTCGAGACCTTCGAGCCGGCGGCGGGGGAGCGGATGACGTTCGAGGAGCTGAAGGACCTGGCGGACCTGTTGTACCTGCCCGGCGGCTTCGGCGAGGCCGCCCGGCGGTTTTTCGCCGACTTGGAAACGGTCCGGCGCCAGCCGCCGGAGTCATGGGCGGGGGCCGATGGGCGGTTGGAAGAGTGGGCCTGGCAGATGGAGGCGGTTTGTGACAAGCGGACCAAACTGGCCGATCGCGGGCTGGCCCACGCCCTCTATGCCCACGTCTGGGAGTTGAAGGAAATCGGTCAGTTCATCGGGGACTGGCTGGCGTGGCG
>RFJD01000451.1 GCA_003695015.1 Verrucomicrobiota bacterium
CGTGACCGATGCCGGCCAGCAAGCCTCCGAGGGCGCATACACCTTTCGGACCGTGTTTGTCGCCGCGCCGGATTCCGGCGAACCCAACGACCGGATCGGTCAGGCTTCATTGATCCGGACTTCGGCGGTGTCGGGCCGGATCTTTCCCCGCGGTGACCAAGACTTTCACCGGGTTTACGTCGATGCGGACAGCGATCTGCGGTTGGAACTCCGAACACCTCCCGACATGCGGGGGCAACTCGACCTTTACAACCCGGATTTCGGTTGGATGGGCGCCTACGTCACCGCCGCGAACGCCGGCGACACCGTGCACCTCGATCGGCACATCACCGCGGCCGGGTTCTACTACCTGCGGGTCAGGGACGCGGACGGACAAGCCCACGTGGACGAGTACACCCTCACCGTCACGGGCGCCATGCCGGGACATGTGCCCGTGGAAACGCCCGTGTCCAGCGAGGTCGAGGGCAATGACAACTACAGCCAGGCCAACCGGATCAGCCTCGGCGCTTCGGTTACCGGGACGATTCAGGCTGCCGGCGATCGCGATTTCTTCACCTTCGTGCCCGACCAAGTCGGACAGGTCACCATCGCCATGGAATCGGCGCCTGCCGCCCGGCGGCTCCGCATGCGGCTCTACAACGACTCCGGAACCCACCTCATGACCGCCCAGGCCGGCTTGGTGGGCGGCCTGTTCCAGATGGTCTTCGACGTCACGTCCCCCGACAGGTACTACCTCGTGGTGGAAGACCAGGACGGGGAGGCCTCGGCCGAGACCTACCGGTTTGCCACCAGCATCGTGCCGGTGCCGGATCCCTTCGAGCCCAACGACGACTACGGCGACCGCCGGCCCATGGGCGAGGTCAATCGCGTCGAGGCGTGGATGTTTCCGGCGGGCGACAGCGATTGGTACCAGATCACCGTGTCGTCCCCCGGTGAGGTCGAGGCCGTCCTGAGCAACCTGCCGGAGAACATCACCCCCAGAATCGACCTCTTCGACCTCTCAAAGCAGCACCTGGCCGGCCAGTCTGGCGCTCCGGGGACCGACCTGCACCTCCGTTACACCGTGGCCGAGCCGGGTGTTTACCTGTTGGTCGTGCGGGACGCCCGGGGTAACGAGTCCACGCAGCCTTACACGCTGACGGTGTTGGGCGCCGATTTCACGTATCAAGCCCCGACGGTTTCGATCGTCTCGATTGCTCCGGGTGCCATTGTGGCGGGGAACACGGTCAGCTTCCAAGGAGCCGGTACGGATGCCGACGGGACGGTGGTGGGGTACGAATGGACCTCCGACATCGACGGCTTGCTGAGCACCGAGGCCAGCTTCAGCACGAGTTCGCTGTCGGTGGGGACGCACACGATCTCCCTGCGCGTCCGCGACGACGACGGCATCTGGTCCACGAAAGTGACGGAGTTGCTTTACGTCGGCAGCGCGATCTCGGAGGAGGCCGAGCCCAATCACTCCTTCTTCCTGGCCAACGAAATCGCGCTCAACCAGCCCGTCACGGCAAAGATCGAGACCAGCGGCGACGAAGACTACTTCAAGGTGTATGTGCCGGGTCCGGGGCGATTGGTGGCGGAAGCGAGCAACGTGCCCACCAATCTCCGCCTCGGAATCGAATTGTACAACCGTTACTGGGATTGGCTTGGCATCTATGGTTCCGCCGCCGCGGTGGGCGACAACATCGACCTGACCTACGACGTGACGGAGGCGGGTTGGGTTTTCCTGCGCGTTCGCGACACACAAGGCCAGGCGAATCCGGATTTCACTTATACCCTGACGGTTTCCTTCCATCCTGTGTCGGATCCCTTCGAGCCCAACCAGGATTTGCAGCATGCGGCTCTCCTGCCGTCTGAAAGCGTCGAGGGGCTCTTTTTCCCGCGCGGGGACGAGGATTGGTATCGGGTCTGGGTGCCGGATGGCGGTGTTTTGGCCGCCCAAGTCACGTCGGTTCCCCCCGGCGTGCGGGCCGGTATCGACCTCTATGGACCCGACCGTGAATGGCTGGGGCGATACCAGGCAGCCGTCAACGCCGGCGATCCCGTTTCGGCAACCGCCCCCGAGGCGCCGCACGCGGGGTTCTATTACATCCGGGTGCGGACCCTGGACGGGATCGACTGGGAGGACACCTATTCTCTCAGCGTGACGGGGGCGCAACCCGGATACGAACCGGGCTTCCTGCCCGTGACGGCCGAACAGGAACCCAATGATGCGATCAGTCTCGCCACGGACCTGGCGGCGGGAACGCCGGTTCAAGGCCACCTGCAACCTGCGGACGACGCAGACTGGTACCGGTTCGAGGTCGTCACGCCCGGAATCATCCATCTGGGATGGCTGGTTCCTGGCAACGTGCGAGGCGACATGCGCCTGTATCGCAACGACGGGACCCAACTGGCGGCGCGTGTGGCTTCCAACCCCGGCGACCCTGTGGCCTTTGACGCGCATCTCGTGGAACCGGGGTTCTATCACCTCCGGTTGAGAGCCGCGGACGGCGGCGTGGAATCGCCCGAATCATACACCCTGACGCTGACCACGACGCCCGTGGTGGACGTGAACGAGCCGAACAACCGCTTTCAGGACGCCGCGAGGATGACGGTGTTGAACCGTGCGGAGGCCTACCTGTTCCCGGTTGGCGACGAGGACTGGTATCGGGTGCATGCCCAGATCGGCAGCCTCCTCCGCGTGAGCGTGGGCGACGTGCCTCCGGCCATCCGGCCTCAGATCGAGATCTACGACCACGACGGGAAACGTCTTGCCGCGAAACTGGCGAGCAACGACGGCCAGGAGCTGAGCCTCGACTACGAGGTTCCGGCCACGGACGACTACAGCATCCGCATTCGCGACGTGGGCAACGACAGTTTCTCCGCCGAACCCTATACGCTGGTGATTGACGGTGCGGTGTTCGATTCGTACGTGCCGCTGGCCGTGATCGACTCGATAGAACCCAATCCAGCTCCGCCGAATACCCCGGTCACTCTCATCGGCCACGGGGGGGATGCTGACGGGGAAATCGCCGGCTACGAGTGGCGCAGCTCCATCGACGGCGTTTTCAGTATTTCCCAAGTGGCGGAAACTTTGTCCTTGAGCACCGGAGTGCATACCATCTGGTTCCGCGTCAAGGACGACGCCGGCAACTGGTCCCCCGCGGTCAGTGCGCGGTTGTATTTCGGGGTGGCAGCGCCGGCGGAAATCGAGCCGAACGACGTGGCGGGCGCTGCGACGCCCATGAGCTTGGACACGCAATACACGGGCGACATGGGCCGCGCCGGCGACGAAGACTGGTTCCGCGTGCATGCCCCCCAGACCGGACGCCTCACCTTCCAGGTGACCAACCCGATCGGAAGCCCCATGCGAGCCAAGGTCGAGGCATATACGCGCGACTTGGAATGGAGCGGCGTGTACGTCACGGCCAGCAATGATGGCGATCCGGTCGCATTGGTTTGGGATCTGTGGGAACCGGGTGATTATTTCTTCCGGGTGCGGGACGCTGGCAATCGGGCCGATGGTGTTTACGCCGCCACGGCCAGCTTCATTCCTGTTCCGGACCCGTTCGAACCCAACGGCGCTTTTGCGAGCGCGAAGCCCATCGATTCGGACGCCCAGGTCCAGGGCTGGATTTTCCCCCGCAATGACGAGGATTGGTACGAGGTGACCCTGCCGACCGCCGGCAGCCTGCGGTTGTCGCTGACCGACGTCCCGGCGGATCTGCAAATGGGCATCGATGTGTACGATGCCGATCACAGGTGGCTGGGCGTTTACCGCACGGCCAACAATGCCGGCGACGATGTACGGCTGACGTTTGATGTGGCGAGCCCCGGAACATACTACTGCCGGATCCGGGCAGCGAACGGCGGTATCAATCCGACGGACCCATACACCTTCAGCACCGAGTTCATTCCGACACCCGACTTGGCGGAACCCAACGCGGACGCCCTGCATGCGCGGTGGATCACCGCCAGTCCCGTCGAGGGCTACATCTTTCCGCGGGGCGACGAGGATTGGTATCGGTTGTATGTCCCGAACGGCCAATCCTTGGAGATCACGGCGGACCCGGTGCCCGCAAACCTCCGGCTGGAGCTCACGCTGTACAACGCCAACATCGACTGGATGGGCGTCTATCCGTCAGCGAAAGCCGATGGCGATCCGGTGACCTTGAACCTGCCGGAGGCGGGCGGCGTGTACTACCTGCGCGTCCGGGATCTGGACAATGATCATGCAGCCGGCGAGCCATACTGGCTGAGCGTCAGCGGAGCGGATTTCGATTACACGCCGCCGGCAACACCGCTGGCGGCGGAAGCAGAGCCGAACAACAGTTTTCCCGCAGCAAACTTCATCGGCACGGAGCCTGTAACGGGCGTTCTGGGCGGCGACGAGGACTGGTATCGCTTCACGGTTTCCCAGCCATCGGTCGTGGTGGTTCAACTGGCCGTCTCCGCCCGGCATCGTTCTTTGATCCAAGTGTACAACGGGCAGCGGGAGCAACTGGCGGCGCGTGAGGCGGAAAACAAGGGCGATCCGTCGCGCTTGGAGTTCCTGCTGGCCTTGGCTGGCGAGTACTACCTGCGGGTGTCCGACGCGGACGGCGCTTCCTCGGAAGATGCCTATACGCTGGATCTCGATTTGATTCCCGCTGTGGATGCCAACGAGCCGAACAACGGTTACGGCGCCGCCACGCCGCTGGTTTCCGGCACAGCGACGGAAGGGTTGATCTTTCCGGTGGGGGATGAGGATTGGTTCTCGGTCGAAGTCGTTGAACCGGCGACGTTGATGTTGGATCTCAGCAACGTTCCCTCGAACCTCGATATGCGGCTTTATCTGTACGATCCGAACGGCGAGGAACTGTTGCGATATGACGCGATGCATGGAGGCGATCCCATCCACGTGCGCCGGGACATCGAGGTGCCGGGGCGGTATGGCGTGCGGGTGTTGGATCGGGGAGGCGACGCCTATGCGCTGGAGCCGTACACGCTGACGGCGACGTTGGTTCCGATTGCGGATGCCAACGAACCGAATGACTCGTGGCACGAGGCCACCCTGCTGGCGGCGGCGAACCAAGTGATGGGCCGCATCCAGCCGGTGGGCGACGCCGATTGGTACCGTTTCGAAGTCAGCGAGCCGGGGCCGGTACGCATCCAGATCAGCCAGACCGGCGGCATCAATCCTTGGCTGGGGCTGTATGATGACAGCCGCCGAGAACTCATGGTGAAAAGGGCGCGAAACGTCGGGGATGTGCTCGAGCTCCGTTACGACGTGCCGTCGGCAGATACGTATTATCTGCTCGTGGCGGATGATGGGAATGACCAGACAAGCACCGAGGGTTACGTGGTCACCATTTTGGGGGGCGCTTTCAACGTGCGGCACCCGATGGTGGTGGCCTCCCCCGTTTTCGAACCAAACCCTGTCCAAGCCGGTCAAGGCGCTCGGCTCGCCGCAACGGCCATGGACGAGGACGGGTTCGTGACAGCGTATGAGTGGACGTCCGATATCGACGGTTACTTGGGCGGCGGCAATCCGCTTGACACGCCGGCTCTGTCGGAGGGGATTCATCACATCTGCGTTCGGGCCCGGGACGAGATGGGACAGTGGTCCGGCTGGGTGGAGAAGCGGTTGGTGGTCGCTCCTTCCCTCCTTCCGGAGAGCGAATACAACAATGACGCCTCCTCGCCGATGCCCGTTCCACCGGACCAGTGGGTGGTGGGGCACATCAACCCACAGGGCGACGAGGACTGGTTCAAGATCTACGTGACCTCCTGCGGTCGCGTTCAGTTGCTGGTCGATGCGGTGCCGCCTTCGATGCGGGCGGGCGTCGAGGTGTTCGGCGAAAACGGCGAGTGGCTGGGACTCTCGACGAGCGCGCGGAACGATGGGGACTGGATCGACCTCGGGTTCCATGCGAATCCGGGCTGGTATCTCGTTCGGGTCCGCGATATGGACAACGAGCCCCAGTCAGGCGCCTATGCGTTCCGGTGGGGACTGGAGATCGGCGCGGACATGCATGAGCCGAACGGGACGCTGGCGCAAGCCAGGGCGATTGAGCTCAACGGCGTCATCACTGGCGCCACCATTTGTCCTTCCGGCGATGTGGACTTCTATCGGATCGAGCTGGAAGAGGCGGGACGGCTCCAAATCGATCTGCGCAACATGCTCCCCACCATGCGTGGCGCTTTGGATCTCTACAACGCGGACCTCGACTGGATTGGGGTGTATCAAACGGCGATCAACGGCGGCGACCCGGTTCCGCTCACCTATGACGCCGCGGGTCCCGGGGTGTTTTTCGTGCGCGTGAAAAATGCGGTGGAAGCGGCGACCCCGCAACCGTACGAGTTGGCCACGAGCTTCACGCCGGTTCGGGATCCGTACGAACCGAACAACCAGCCGGCCGACGCCACCCTGCTGCCGGAGTCCAGCATCCAAGCCCACCTCTTCCCGCGAGGGGAGGAGGACTGGTATCGCTTCCACCTGCCGGAGGGCGGGACGGTCCACATCGCGTTGACC
>RFJD01000452.1 GCA_003695015.1 Verrucomicrobiota bacterium
GAGGTCAATCCGCGCGCCTCGCGGACGGTGCCCTTCGTCAGCAAGGCCGTCGGCGTGCCGCTGGCCAGCCTGGCGGCGCGGGTCATGGCCGGCCGTTCCTTGAAGGAACTCGGGTTCACCCGGGAGATCCGGCCGCCGTACTGGGCGGTGAAGGAGTCGGTCTTCCCGTTCAACAAGTTCCCGGGACAGGACATCGTGTTGACCCCGGAGATGCGCTCGACCGGCGAGGTGATGGGGTTGGATGCCGACCTGGGCATCGCCTACGCCAAGTCGCAGATGGCGGCCGGCTCGCCGCTGCCCCTCGAAGGCCGGGTGTTCATCAGCGTCAGCGACGCCGACAAGCCGCACGTGGCCGAAGTGGCCCGGCGCTTCGCCGAGCTGGGCTTCAAGATCGTTTCGACCAGCGGCACGGCCAAGGTCCTCCAGGAGGCCGGCATCGAGGTGGAACGGATTTTCAAACTCCAGGAAGGCCGACCCAACGCCCTGGACCTGTTGATCAACAAGGAAATCCAATTGGTCATCAACACCCCTTCCGGCCAGACCCCCCGGGCCGACGAGATCAAGATCCGCTCCACCGCCGTGCTCACCGGGACGCCCATCATGACCACCTTGGGCGGAGCACGGGCGGCGGCGCGGGGCATCGAGGCGCTGAAGCGGCGGGGCTACACCGTCAAACCCCTGCAGGAGTACCACCGGGAGGCGAGGGCTGCCTCCTGAGCCCGACCGGGCGGGCTCGCCCGGCGGCGACGACGGACGCCTCGCGAGGTCGATGGGCCCCGGTCCGGCTTCATTGGGGCCGCGGTGCTGTTCCCGGGCTTGGGGTTTCGATCAACTCGATGCAGTGGTGTCGCTCGGGATGCAGGGCGGAAGGGCCTTGCACCAAGAGCACCAACCGTCCGGCCAATCGGTTTTCCTTCACCCAATCGGCGGCCACCCGATCCCACCCCGCCCCGGTTTCCCCGATCCGTCTGGGCATCACGCCGTAGGAAAACTGCAACCCCGCGCAGGTCTGCGCGTCGGGGCTGAAGGCCGCGATCCACACCGGCAGGCGGAACCGCGCCAGACTCCGCGCGGTGGCGCCGCTCCGGGTGGGCACGACGACCGCCGCGACTTCGGCCCGCTCGAGGATGCTCTCGACCCCGGCAGCCAGCAGGTCCGCCACTGAGGGCGGCCGGTCGCCCGAATCGGCGGCGACTGTCAGACAGGAGCCGGCCGTCTCGCGATGGGGTTCGGTGGCGGCGGCGATCCGCGCCAGGGTGGCCACCGCCTCGACCGGGAACCGCCCCACGGCGGTCTCGGCCGAGAGCATCAGGGCGTCGGCCCCGTCCAGCACGGCGTTGGCCACGTCGGTGGCCTCCGCCCGGGTCGGCTGCGGACTTTGAGTCATCGATTCGAGCATCTGGGTGGCGACGATGACCGGTTTGCCGGCTTGGCGGGCGGCGGCGACGATCCGTTTCTGCAGCAGGGCCAGTTCTTCGATGGGCGTTTCCACCCCGAGATCCCCGCGCGCGACCATGAGGCCGTCCGCCGCCTCGAGGATTGCGTCCAATCGCCGCAGGGCGGGGGCGCGTTCGATCTTGGCGATCACGAACGGGTTGGCGCCCCACTGGCGGGCGGTCTGGCGCAGGGCTGCGATGTCGGCCGCCGAGCTGACGAACGACTGGCTCACGGCCTCGATCCCGGCTTCCAGGGCGCAACGGAGGCACTCGCGATCATGCGCGGTGAACGCCGGCACGTCGTCGTCCAGCTCCGGGAGGTTCAGTCCTTTGCGGGAGCGCAACTCGCCGCCGGCTTCGACCCGGCAACGGACCTGCGTTCCCTCGATGCGCTCGACCCGCAGGCGGACCAGGCCGTCGTTGAGGTAAACCGGGCTGCCGGGGCGGAGCACGCGGGGCAAATCCGGGAAATCGACGCTGGCGCCTTCGGGGCCGCCGGGTCCGGTTCCCGGCGTGAGCACGAAGGTGTCGCCGGCGCGCAGTTCGAGGGGGTCGGGCCGGAGTTCACCGATGCGGAGTTTGGGGCCCGGCAGATCGGCCAGCAGGGTCACCGGCCGGCCGACGCGTTCGGCCGCCGCGCGGACCGCCCGGGCCGTGGCCTGGTGTTGTTCGAAGGTGCCGTGGGAAAAGTTCAACCGGGCGATGCCCATGCCCGCCCGGATGAGGGCCTCGAGCGTCTCCGGGCGGCGGGAAGCCGGCCCGATGGTGGCCACCAGCTTCGTCTTGTGGGCGGGCAGGCTCATGAGGAGGGCGGCATCAGCGCATGTCGCGCGGTTGACCGGTGGCAGCCAGGACACTGCTCCAGAGGCGGCTGTCCAGGTCGATTTGTTTGCGCCGCGAAACCGCCATTGGGATGGGCACATGGGTGAACTCGCCGTGCCAGTAGCCAACGACCATGTTCGTGCGGCCGCTCATGGCGGCGTGGACGGCGTTGTGCCCCAGCAACAGGCAGAAGGCGGAGTCGAACGCGTTGGCCGGGATGCCGCGGATCATGTAGCTGGGGTCGATGTACTTGAGAGAAACCGGCAGGTTGCGCTCCGCCATGTAGGCGCGAATGCGGTCGCGGAGGAACACGCCGATGTCGGCCAAGCGCCGGTTGCCGGAGGCGTCCACGCCCAGATCGGCGCCGATGAGGTCTTGGCCGGCGCCTTCGGCGACCACCACCACGGCGTGGCCGCGTTCCCGGAGCCGCCGTTCCAAGGCCGGCAGGAACGCCTCGAGGGTGAAGGGGCTTTCGGGAACGAGGCAGAAGTTGACCAGACTGCCCGCCAAGGTGGCATGCGCCGCGATGAAACCCGAGTGCCGGCCCATCAACTTCACCAACCCCACGCCGTAACGGGCGCTTTTGGCCTCGACGTGCGCCGCCGCCACAGCCGTCCCGGCCTCGGCCACAGCCGTCCGGAAACCGAAGGACATCTCGATGAACTCGATGTCGTTGTCGATCGTCTTGGGCACGCCCACCACGGCGATGGCCCGGCTCCGACGCCGGATCTCCGCCGCCAGATCCCGCCCGCCCCGGAGCGTGCCGTCGCCGCCGATCACGAACAGCAGGTTGATGCCCAGCTCTTCGAGATAATCGACCATGCGCCCCGTGTCCTGCGGTCCCCGCGAGGTGCCCAGGATGGTGCCCCCGAGATCCTCGATGTGGTCCACCGCCTCGGAATCCAGCGGCAGGGGTTCCAGGCCGTTTTCCTTCACCAAACCGGCATAGCC
>RFJD01000453.1 GCA_003695015.1 Verrucomicrobiota bacterium
ATGCCGTTCTGGGTCCGTCGAACGCGCAGGTCCCGAATCGTCACCCCTCTCGAGCGCTCGACACAGACCGCCGCGCCGTACTCCTCGCGCCACGGGCGTTGGTCGTTGTGATGCGGATAGAGCCAGTCGCCGGCATCCTCCTGCCACGGCGTCGAGCGCAACCGCTGGCGGAAGTTGTCCGAGGCATCCCCGCCCTCGATCCGCAGGCCATCGGCGCGGCTCGCCCACACGCCGCACTTGAAGCCGTGAACCCGGATGTCCCGGAGCACGACATCCCGGTGGCCATCGATCCGGATGCCCACCCCGCGCAGCTCGTCCCATGGGGTGTCCGGATCCGCGCCGTGCAATGCGCTCCCCGGCGCAAACCGGATCACCACCCCGTCGGCCGCCACGTGCAGCACGCCGTTGCCATCCGCGTCCGGAATCACCCGGCCCGGCTCGATCCGGACAAGGCAGGATCGGGTCACGACGGTGTTGTCCCGGCGGAGGTCGAGGACCGGGAGGTCGGTCCCGGGAGACACCGCCATCACGCCGCCCCAGCCCATTCCCAACACGGCGAGAAACGTGGCGGCTCGCTCAAAACGTCGTCGCATGGCCGCCAAGGGTCTGGCGCACGGCCCTTTCCGTCAACGCCGACCCGGGGGAGGCCACCCCCCCGACCGGCCCGGGCAGGAAGGCCGGATGCCGAGGCAACATCGGGGAAAACGCGGGAAAGGGGGCGGCGCTTCAAGCAAGACCGGCGCAACTTAAGCGATTCATTGTCTAATCTTAAAACTGTCATTGAATCACATTTCCTGTTGACGCGAATGGTTCAACAGTTTAAAAGTCCTTCAGATGTTGAACGAACTCGGACAACAGATCCAACAAGAGTTCCGGGCCAACGACGCCCTCTGCCAGCGGGTCATTCGCCTGATCCAGCTCCTGGCCAACAAGTGCCGTTTCCGCATCCTTTGCGTCCTGACCCGGGGTGAGTTCTGCGTCAACGACATCGCCGAGATCGTCGGTGAAACCAAACTCTCGAACATCTCCCAGCAGCTCCGGCTGCTGACCTTGGCCGGGGTGGTGACCCGGCGCCGTCACGGCCGCGAAATCCTCTACCGCCTCGCCGACGAGCGCGTTCGTGAACTGATCGACCACCTGCGTCGGACCCATCTCCATGCCGACGCCGCCGAGCTTTCCTCCTCCAAGTGAACCTGAAACCGGACCTCGAAACAGACCGCCCATGAAAAAACTCGTCATCCTGGGAGCCGGCACCGCGGGAACCATGATGCTGAACAAGCTGGTGCCCGTGTTGGATCCGGACGAATGGCAGATCACCATCGTGGATCAGGAGCCGCGCCACTACTACCAGCCGGGCTTCCTGTTCATTCCCTTCGGCATCTACCGGCCGGAGGACGTCGTCAAACCCAAGCGCAACTTCTTTCCGGCGGGGGCCGAGGCGGTGTTCGGCCGGATCGAAGCCATCGAGCCGGACCGCAACCGGGTCGTGCTCGAAGGCGGCCGGATCCTGGCCTACGACTGGCTGATTCTGGCCACCGGGGCGCGGATCGCCCCGGAGGAAACCGAGGGCATGCTGGGCGAGGGTTGGCGGCGCAACGTCTTCGACTTTTACACCTTGGAGGGCGCCACGGCCCTGGCCGGGTTCCTCGAGGACTGGGAGGGCGGACGGCTGGTGATCAACATCACCGAGATGCCGATCAAATGCCCCGTGGCGCCGCTGGAGTTCGCCTTTCTGGCGGACTGGTGGTTCACCAAGCGCGGCATCCGCAACAAGGTCGAGATCGAGTTCGTCACGCCGCTCTCGCACGCCTTCACCAAGCCGGTGGCCGCCCGTTACCTGGGCGATTTCCTCCAGCAGAAGAACATCAAGCTGACCACCGACTTCAGCACCGGCTCGATCGACGCCGCCAACAACCGGATTGTCTCCTGGGACGAAAAGGAGGTGGGCTACGACCTGCTGGTGGCCGTGCCGACGAACAAGGGCGACGACTGCATCGAACGCTCCGGGATGGGCGATGAACTCAACTTCGTTCCCACCCACAAGCACACCCTGCTGAGCAAGAACCATCCGAACATCTTCGTGATCGGGGACGCCACGGACCTGCCCGCCTCGAAGGCCGGCTCGGTCGCCCACTTTGAAGCCGACATCTTGCTGGAGAACTTCCGCCGGGCCATTGCCGGCCGGCCGTTGAAGGAGGAGTTCGACGGCCACGCCAACTGCTTCATCGAGTCCGGCTTCGGCAAGGGGTTGTTGATCGACTTCAACTACGACGTCGAGCCGTTGCCGGGCAAGTTCCCGCTGCCGGGGCTGGGGCCGATGTCCCTGCTGCAGGAGAGCCGGATCAACCACTACGCCAAGCTGATGTTCCGGTGGGTGTACTGGAACCTGCTGCTGCGCGGGGCCGAACTGCCCCTGGAACCGCAAATGTCCATGTGTGGCAAACGGAGGGTCGCATGAGCACCGAAACCCAAACCCTGGCCGCCATCGAGGCGCGCCTCGCCGAGATCCAGCGCGAAGTCGCCGCGTTGGGCCGGATGCGGGAGGAAATCGAGGACCTGCGGGCGGACCTGACCCGCGTGGGCAAGGACCTCCTGAGCGCCGCCTGTGAGGAGCTCGAGGGCGTGGCGTGCGTCACCCGCCGCGGAGAGTTCACCGCCCTGTTGCGCAACCTCCTCCGCAACACCGCCAACTTCAACCGCCTGCTCAACTACCTCGAGAGCGGGATGGACTTCATCGACGACGCCACGCCGGTGGCCCGCCAGGCTTTCCAAGACGTGGTGCAGGTGCTCGACCGGCTCGATCAGCGCGGTTGGTTCGAGTTCCTGCGGGAACTGCTGCGGCTGGCGGACGACCTGGTCGGGCAGTTTTCCGCCGAGGATCTCCGCCGCCTGCGCGAGGCGCTGCCGTCGCTGGTCCGCGCCTTCCGCCGGTTGCTCCAGCCCGGCACGCTGGCCCTGCTCGAACAGGCCGCCGCCTCGCTCGAAGCCTCCGCGGCCGTGCCGGCCGAAACGCCGTCTCTTTTCCGGCTGCTGCGGGAGCTCAACAGCCCCGAGGCCCGCCGGACCCTGAACCTGGCGGTGGGCATCGCCCGGCGCTTGGGCCGCCCGCCCTCGCCCGCCGAACCGCCCGCCCGCCAGGCCGCCTGAACCGCAAACGAACAAGCCGAAACCGAGATCCATCGACAAGAAACCAGCCATGAAAAAGGAAATCGCCGGAGTCACCATCGACGTGGATGAGGAGGGTTACCTGACCGACCGCTCGCAGTGGAACCGCGACATCGCCAACGCCCTGGCGGCCGAGCTGGGCATCACCCTCACCGACGAACACTGGAAGGTCCTCGAGTTCATCGAGAAGGACTTCAAGGAACGCGGCACCGTCCCGGGCATCCGCCGCCTCAACAAGGTCGGCGGCATCCCGACCAAGAAGCTCTACGAGCTTTTCCCGGACGGTCCGGTGAGGAAAGCCGCCCTGATCGGCGGCTTCCCGAAACCCGCCAGTTGCGTCTGAGCCCATCGAACTGGAGGTCCCCATGAGCGCACCCAACGAGAAAATCAAGAAAGTCTCGATCATCGTCTCGCGCGGATCATTGGACGGGGTCTATCCCGGCCTGATCCTTGCGAACGGCGCCCGCATGGAGGGCATCGAGGCCAACCTCTTCTTCACCTTCTTCGGCCTCTATGCGGTGCTGAAGAAGTACATGGACAAGCTCAAGATCGCC
>RFJD01000010.1 GCA_003695015.1 Verrucomicrobiota bacterium
GGCCTCGAACCGCCGTTGCGGCATTACCGCCTGTTGGGGGCGCCCACGAACGCCCCGCCCGGCGCCACCAACCGCCTGCTGGCCGAGGTGCGGCTGGGCCGGCCCAAGGGCACCCTCATCCTTGCCCGGCGCGGCAGCGAGAATTCGGTCGTCACCGTTCTGGACCGCGGCCAGCTCCCCACCGCCGCCTGGCAGTTGCGCGACCGGCAAATCTGGAACGTCTCGACCAACGACATCGCCGCCATCAGCGTCCTGCAGGGCACGGCGACCAAACGCCTTCTCCGGCAGGGCCCGTTGGAATGGCGGCTGGCCGAGGGGTCCGCCGGCGGCTTCACCCCGGTCACCATCGAGGAAACCGCCTATCAGCTCGGGCACCTGCGGGCCGAACGCTGGGTGGCCAGCGGCGCCCAGCGGCTGTCCCTGTACGGCTTCCAGGAGGCCGCCTGCCGGATCGACCTCGAACTCAAACCGCGCGACGGCGCCACGCCCAAGCTCAGCCTCTGGCTCGGCCGCCGCAGCCCTTCCGGGCGCCGCTATGCCGCCGTCCAGATGGGCCAGCCGCCGGACTGGGTCGTTTTCGAACTGCCGGAAGCGACGCAGATGTTCGTCGAACAGGGCCTGTTGTTCGCGCCGTTGCCCTGAAGCATGGCCGCCCCTTCCGCCAACCGCCGGCCCCGTGCCGGAAGCCGATGGTGGCGGCGGTTGCGACGGGCTCTCCTGTTGCTCCTGCTGGTTTTGTCGGCGGCCTTGTGGTGGCTGGATCGGGTCGGCTTTCCCGAACCGGCCCGGCGTTGGCTCCAAGCCCAACTGCACCGCCACGGCTGGGAGGCCACGACCGGCCCGCTCCGGCTCCAGTGGCCCCGCGGGTTGGTGGCCGACGAACTGGTCCTGCGGCATGCCGCCACCGCCGGCCTCGAATTGCACGCCCGCCAAGTGCGGCTCCGACCCGATTGGGGCGCGCTGTTGCGGGGACGCTTCGAACTGGCCCGCCTGGACCTCGAATCGGGCCGGCTCACCCTCGCCTCGAAGCCGGAGCCGGAGGCGCCGGAGCGGGTGGTTTTCGAGCAACTGGAGGGCCGGTTGGAAACCGCCGGCCGGGGTGTCTGGCGGCTGGCCGGTTGCCGGGCGCTGGTGCTGGGCTGCCGGGTGGCGCTCGAAGCGGTGGTCACCAACACGCCACCCGCCCCGGGGGCCGCGGGGCCGGTCCCGCCGTCCGGAACCGACCGCCCGGGCGGACGAGCGTCGCTGGACCTGGTCCGGTTGCGTGAACTGATCGCGTGGGTTGACCGGTTGGGGCTTCATCCGCCTCCGGAGGTCCGGCTGACCCTCAGCGGGGACACGGCCGATCCCGCCAGTTTTGCCGCCACCCTCGGTTTGGCCGCTCCGGCGGCTGCGTGGGGCGGCTGGCAGTTGGCCGGGCTGGTTCTCGATGCACGCCTCAGGGCGGCGGGCGGCGCCAACCCCACGCCCGCCCTGAGCCTCAGCGCGCAGGCCGCTTCGATCGAGTCGGCCGGCTCGCAATGGTCCGGCGTGCGCCTCGAAGCCGCGGCCTCCCTGCCGGAAGGCGGCGGTTGGCCCACGGAGACCACCTGGCGACTGGAAGCCGACGCCGCTTCGTGGGAGCCGGTGGCTTGGGAATCCCTCGAGGTCGGAGGCAGGGCTCGTTGGACGACGAAGGACCCGCCCAACGTGGCCATCGAGGCCGAGGGACAGGCCCGACAGGTGAAAGCGCCCGGGACCGTCGTCGCGCGGCTGAAGTTTCAGGGATCGGGCCAGTACGAGCCGGCCGGCGCCAGGGCGTGGCGTTGGGACGCGGAGGTCGAAGGCCGGGAACTGGCGGTCGAGGAATGGGGCCGGTTCCGCCGGGCGGATCTGTTTGTCGCGGGCGGCTCGATGCCGTCGGAGCCGGGCCCGGAAGCGGCCGAACTGCCGGAATGGATCAGGCCGCTGCTTCGCTGGGCCGGAATGACCAGCCTTCGTTTGCAGGACGGGGCCGTCCGGGAAATCCCGGTCGAGGAGGTCGAACTGGCGGCGAACTGGACGCCGCCGGAACTGCTGCTGCCGCTGCTGGCGGTGCGGACCGCTCACGGCACGTTGCAAGTGCGGGACGCCGCGCTGGATCTGCCCTCACGGCGGGTTGAGGCCGTGGTTCGGTCCGATGCCGATTTGCATCGGCTCGACCCGTGGTGGCCGGAGGGCATGCGGCGTTGGCTCGGGCAGTTCGCCTGGGAAGTTCCCCCCGTGGCCGAGGCCAGGGTCGAGGCCGTCCTGCCTCCCCGGGAGACGCCGCCCCCGGAGTGGGGACGGCGTTTGTTGGCCACCGCCCGGGTCCGCGGCCATCTCGAGGGCACGAACAGCGCTTATCGCGCCGTGCCGTTCCAGAGTGTGCGCTTCGATCTCGCCCTCGACGGGCCGACCCTGCGGCTCCGGAACATGCGCCTGGAACGACCGGAAGGCGGCGCGGATCTGGAGTACACGCTGGGGCTCCTGAGCCGGGAGTTTCATTGGCGGTTCGACTGCCGCTTGAATCCGAAGGCCGTCGCGCCCGCCGTGGATCGGCATTTGGTTCCGATCCTCGATCCGTTCGAGTTCGACCAAGCGGCATGGGTGTGCGGCGACGCGTGGGGGACGTTCAAACCGCCCAAACGGACGGACCTGGCATTGCAGATCGACGCGGCCGGGTTCCGGTTCAAGGACCGGCCGGTGGATCGGCTCACCACGGCGTTGTTCCTGACCAACCGGACGTTGATTGCGACCAACCTGCAACTCGCCGTGGGGGACCAATGGGCCCGGGCGGACCGGGTGATTTACGAGCCGGACCGCCGGCGGCTCGAAATCCGGGAAGGCCGGGTGCGGATGGACCCGATGCTGGCGGCGGCGTGGATCGGCGCCGGGGTCGAACGCACGCTGGCGCCCTACCGGTTTGGCGAACCGCCGGAGGTGGACGTGGCCGGCAGCGTGTTCGTCGGCGGAGGCGATCCGGCGGCCAAGCTGACGTTCGGCGTCCGAGGCGGGCCGTTCGAGTTCTGGCGGCTGGGGTTCGCCGGGGTCAACGGCCGGGTCGAGTGGCGGGGTGACCGGGTCCGCATCGGCGATTTCGACGGGGCCTTCCACGACGGGCGCGTGACCGGGTCGCTCGAAGTGACGGCCCGGCCGGGCGAGGAGCCCCGGGTGGCTTTTGCCGCCGCCATCCGGCAGGCCCGGCTGCCTTCACTGGTGCGGGAGGTTTTCGGGGTGACCAATCGCCTCGAGGGCAGGCTCGACGCGGACTTGGTGGTGACCAACGGCGTGCCGTCGGACTGGCGGAGCTGGTGCGGGCACGGGCGGGCGGCCGTCGAAAACGGCCTGCTCTGGGACCTGCCGGTGCTGGGGGTGGTTTCCCGGGCGCTGAACACGATTTCGCCCGGCTTGGGCAACAACCAGGCGACTGCGGCCCGCGGGACGTTCGTGCTCGATCACGGCGTGGTGCGGACCAGCGACACGCGGATCGATTGCCGGACCGTGCAGCTCGATTACGCCGGGGCCTGCACGTTGACCGGCGAGCTGGACGCCCGGGTCACGGTGCGCCTGCTGGGCAAAACCCCGGTGGTGGGGCCGTTCTTGGGCTTCCTGCTGGCGCCGGTGTCGCGGGTCTTCGAATTGTCGCTCACGGGCCGCTTGGGCAACCCGCGGGTCGAGTTCACCCATATCGCGCCGCTGACGGCTCCGCTGACCAACCCGTGGAGAACGCTGCGGCGGGTGTTCGAGCCGCAGCGGATCCGCCCGGCGCCCGGAGCGCCTTCGAATCGAGACGGCGTGGGGCCTCCGTCCCGCCGGGACGGTTGAACCGGCTCGACACCGCCGGGCCGTCCGGGTAATGGCTTGCCCGGCATGCCCGGGAACGCGCCCAACGCCAGTCCACCGGCGCCCGCCTCGAAAAAGCGGGTGTTTCTGCAGCGCGCCTCGAGTTCGGCTTTGTTGTGGGCCGTGGTGCTCGGCGCCCTGTTTGCCCCGTCTCCGTTCATCGCGGCCGCCTGTTTCTTCACGGTGATGGTGGGGTTGGCGTTCGTGGGGCAGTGGGAGTTCTACGGGCTGGTGCAGCGGCGCGGGCTGGCCTGCTTCCGCAACACCGGCCTGGTCTTCGGGTTGATCCTGGTGGCCAGCACCTGGGTCAACCTCTCCGGCCTCATCAAGGAGCAAACCCTCCCCGCCAAGGCCCACGACTTCGAAACCGGCGTCGTGGTCCTCTGTTTCCTCGGCCTGTGCGTGCGGCGGTTCCTGGCGCGGGACGAGACCGACGGTTTTGCCGCGGTGGCCACCACCCTGCTCGGCCTGCTCTATGTCCCGTGGTTGTTGAACTTCATCCAGAAGATCCACTTCTTCCCCCGGGCCGAGGGCCAGTGGTATGTGGTCTATTTCATCCTGGTGACGAAGTTCAGCGACATGGGGGCCTATGCGGTGGGCTCCCTGATCGGCCGGCACAAGATGATCCCGCGGGTGAGCCCCGGCAAAACGTGGGAGGGTTTTGGCGGGGCGTTGTTGTTCTCGCTGGCGGGCAGCCTGGCCTTCGCTCATCTGGCCGGGGAGCATCTGACGGGGATGACGCCCATGCACGCGGCGGTGCTGGGATTGTCGCTGGGCGCCACCGCGGTGCTGGGCGACCTGATCGAGTCGCTGTTCAAGCGCGAGGCCGGCGCCAAGGATTCGGGGCGATTGTTCCCCGGCATCGGCGGCATCCTGGACCTGCTGGACAGCCTGCTGTTCAACGCGCCGTTGATGTACCTCTATCTGCGCCACGTTTTGACGCACTGAGCGGGTGCTTGGTACGCTGCCGCGACGCGCATGAAAAACGTGGTCCTTCTCGGCAGCACCGGCTCGATCGGCGAAAGCACGATCAAGGTCGTCGAAGACCTCCCGGACCGGCTTCGGTTGGTCGGGTTGGCCGCCGGCGCCAATGCCGACAAGCTCCTCGAACAGGCCCGGCGCTTCCGTCCCCGGGCCGTCGCCTTGTGGGATGCCGACCGCGCGCGCGAACTGGCCGGTCGCCTCGGCCCGGAGATCCCCGTCCACAGCGGCGAGGAGGGGCTCGTCCGGCTGGCCACCCTGCCGGAGGCGGACATCGTGCTGATCGCGATCGTCGGCACGGCCGGTTTGGGGCCGGCGTTGGCCGCCATTCGCGCCGGCAAGGACATCGCCGTCGCCTCGAAGGAGATCCTCGTCATGGCCGGCGAAATCGTCATGGCCGAGGCCCGCCGGCATGGCGTGCGGGTCCTGCCCGTGGACAGCGAGCATTCGGCGATCTTCCAGTGCCTGGACGGACGCGATCCGGCGACGGTTCACCGGCTTTGGCTGACGGCCTCGGGCGGGCCGTTCCGGCGCACGCCGATCGAGGAGTTTCCCTCGATCACCGTGGAACGCGCCCTGCAACACCCCTCCTGGGTGATGGGGCGCAAGATCACCATCGATTCGGCCACGCTCTTCAACAAAGGGCTCGAGATGATCGAGGCCCGATGGCTGTTCGACATCCCCATCGATCGCGTCCGGGTCGTGGTCCATCCCCAGAGCGTGATCCACTCGATGGTCGAGTTCGTGGACGGCTCCTTCCTGGCGCAGTTGTCCACCCCGGACATGTGCCTGCCGATCCAGTACGCGCTGACCTATCCGGAACGCGCCGCCAGCCACCGGGTTCAGACCGACTTGGCCGCCATCGGCCAGCTCACCTTCGAGGAACCGGACACCAAACGTTTCCCTGCCTTGGAGCTGGCCCGGCGGGCCGGCTCGGTGGGAGGCACCCTGCCCGCCGTGTTCAACGCCGCCAACGAGATCGCCGTGGCCGCCTTTTGCGAGGGACGCACCGATTTCCCCGGCATCACCGAGCTGGTCCGCCGCGTCATGGACGCTCACCAACCCGTGGCCCATCCGACCCTCGACCAGATCCTCGCCGCCGACGCCTGGGCCCGGCGGGAGGCTGAAGCCCGGCTTTGACCGCGGGCGGCCGGTTCGCCCGGCCCGTCGTGGCGGTTGCCCGGGCCGCCCCTTCTGCTACCCTTCGTCCGCATGGCGTTCGATTCCTTCCGGCAATTCATCGAACAGCTCGAACAGGCCGGTGAACTGATCCGCATCCGCCGGCCGGTCGCCACCGAACTGGAAATCACCGAACTGGCCGACCGCCAGATGAAATCCCCCGGCGGCGGCAAGGCCCTGCTGATCGAGCAACCCACCGTCAACGGCGAGCCTTCGCCCTTTCCGGTCGCCATCAACACGATGGGGTCCTGGAAGCGGATGGCCATCGCCCTCGGCGCCGAAAGCGTGGACGCCGTGGCCGCGGAGCTGGGATCGCTCCTGCAAGCCAAGCCGCCCATGAGCTTCCGCGAGGCGCTCAAGCTTCTGGGCACCGCCCTGGACCTCCGCCACGCCCGGCCCAAACACGTCAAGACCGGCCCCTGCAAGGAGGTGATCCACCGCTTCGACCAACCCGGATCCGACCGATCCGGCCGATCCGGCGGATCGGACCGATCACCACAATCCCCTTCAACCCTTCAACCCTCCAACCCTTCAACCTCCTTCCCCACGCTCCACGCCGGCACCGCCCCGCTGCCCATCCTCAAATGCTGGCCCCTCGACGGCGGCCGCTTCATCACGCTGCCTTGCGTGGTCACGCGTGATCCGGACACCGGCGAGCGCAACGTCGGCATGTATCGCATGCAGATCTACGACGACCGCACGACCGGCATGCACTGGCAACTCCAGAAGGTCGGCGCCCGGCATGGACGGCGTTACTACGAGAAAGGGGAGCGGATGCCCGTGGCCGTGTTCCTGGGCGGCGATCCGGTTTACACTTTTTGCGCGACAGCCCCGCTGCCGGACGGGCTCGACGAGCTTCTGCTGGCCGGTTACCTGCGCAAGAAATCGGTCGAGCTGGTCAAGTGCGAGACCAACGACCTCGAGGTCCCGGCCAATGCCGACTTCGTCATCGAAGGCTACGTGGACCCGACCGAGCCGCTGCGCGAGGAGGGGCCGTTCGGGGATCACACCGGTTTCTACACCCTGCCCGAGCCCTATCCGGTCTTTCACATCACCGCCATCACGCACCGCAAGGACGCGGTTTACCCCGCCACCATCGTCGGTGTCCCGCCGATGGAGGATTTCTACATGGGCAGCGCCTCGGTGAAGTTGTTCCTGCCCGTGTTCAAGATGAACTTCCCCGAGATCGTGGACATTGCGCTGCCGGCGGAGGGCGTGTTCCACAACCTCGTTTTCGTAAGCATCAAGAAGACCTACCCCATGCAGGCCTACAAGATCATGCACGGCCTCTGGGGCATGGGGCAGATGATGTTCACCAAATACGTCGTTGTGGTGGATGAGGACGTGAACGTGCACAACACCAGCGAGGTGTTGTTCCGGCTCTGCGCCAACACCGAT
The DNA here is from genome assembly GCA_003695015.1 of Verrucomicrobiota bacterium. GTDB lineage: Bacteria > Verrucomicrobiota > Verrucomicrobiia > Limisphaerales > J093 > J093. The sequence continues at coordinate 7,402 of RFJD01000010.1, forward strand.
CCGCAGCGCGACAGCATCTTCACCCGCGGGCCGGCGGA
>RFJD01000454.1 GCA_003695015.1 Verrucomicrobiota bacterium
GCCCGGTATCAAACGCTCATGCGCGAGGCATCGCTCGATTTCCTGCGGACATTGGTCAACACGCCCAGCCCCACCGGCCACGAGGCCCGGGGCCAACGGGTGTGGTTGGATTACGTGAGCCGGTACGCGGAGGAAACCTGGTCCGACGCTTACGGCAACTGCGTGGCCACCCTGAACAAAGGCGGTTCGCCCCGCCTCATGCTGGCCGCCCATGCCGACGAGATCTGCATGACCGTCTGCCACATCGACAAGGACGGCTTCCTCTGGGTCCGCCGGATGGGCGGCGTCGATCCCATGATCAGCAAGGCGCAACGGGTGGTCGTGCACTCCCGCCAAGGACCCGTCAAAGGCGTCGTCGGCAACGTCGCCTTCCACCTCGTCAAGGGGCAAAAGGAACGCAAGGTCCCGGAATGGGGCGAGGTGTTCGTGGACATCGGCGCGCGGAGCCGCAAGGAAGCCGAAAAGCTCGTCCGGGTGGGCGACCCGATCACCCTCGAAGACCAGTTCGACCTGTTGCGCAACGATCTGGCGGTGGCGCGGGCGTTCGACAACCGCATCGGCACCTGGGCGGTGGCGGAAACCCTGAGGCTGCTCTCGAAGGGCAAGGGCAAACTGGCAGCCGAGGTCTGCGCCGTCTCGAACATCATGGAGGAAACCGGCCTGTTGGGCGCCCGACAGATCGCCTACGCCCTCAAGCCGGACATTGCGCTCGTGGTCGATGTCACCCACGCCACCGACTACCCCAGTGTGAGCCGCGAGTTGCACGGGGACGTCCGCCTGGGCGCCGGTCCGGTGCTCACCCACGGAGGCGCGTCCCATCCGGAAGTCGTGGCCCGACTCGAGGAAGTCGCCGCCGCCGAAAAGATTCCGCTCCAACACGAGGCGCCCTCGACGACCAGCGGCACCGACACCGACGTGATCTTCTGGACGCGCGGCGGCATTCCCAGTGCCTTGGTCAGCCTGCCGAACCGCTACATGCACTCCCCGGTCGAAATCGTGAACCTCAAGGACCTCGACCACATCCCGCGCCTGCTGGCCGCCTTCGCCCGTTCGCTCAAAAAGGGCGAGCAGTTCAAGGTCCGCATCTGACCGGCCAAGGCCGATCCGCCGCAATCTTCAGTCCGCGCTCCCCGGCCGGATCGCCAGCACCGCCGCGCCTTGCAGCCGGCCGGAGCGGAGACGCTCCAACGCTTCGTTGGCGGCTTCGAGCGGGAACGACGTCGTGGTGGTGCGCACCGGGATGCGCGGCGCCAGAGCCAGGAACTCGACCCCGTCCTGCCGGGTGAGATTGGCCACCGACGTGATCGTTCGTTCCTGCCACAGATCGGCGTAGGGAAAACCGGGGATGTCGCTCATGTGGATGCCGCCGCAGACCAAGCGTCCGCCCTTGTCCAGGGCCTTCAACGCCAGCGGCACCAGCGCCCCCACCGGCGCGAAGATGATGGCGGCGTCCAACGGCTCCGGAGGGAGGGCGTCCGAAGGTCCGGCCCATTCGGCCCCCAATTCCAAGGCGAACCGCCGCGCCTCCTCGTCGCCCGGCCGCACGAAGGCAAAGACGCGCCGTCCTCGATGCCGTGCCACCTGCGCCACCAGGTGCGCCGCCGCGCCGAAGCCATACAGCCCCAGCCGCTCGGCCTCGCCCGCCTTGACGAGGCAGCGATAGCCGATCAACCCGGCGCAGAGCAACGGTGCGGCGGAAACGTCGTCCAAACCCTCCGCCAACGGAAAACAATACCGGGCGTCGGCCACGATGAACTCGGCAAACCCGCCCTGCCGGGTGTAGCCGGTGAACCGGGCGCGATCACACAGATTCTCGCGGCCGCTCCGGCAGAACCGGCATTCCCCACAGGTCCACCCCAACCACGGCACCCCCACCCGCTGGCCTTCGCTCAATCCCCCGACGCCGGGGCCCAACCGCCGCACCCGGCCGACCACCTGATGCCCCGGAATCAACGGGAGCCGTGGCTCGGGCAGTTCGCCATCGACCACATGAAGGTCCGTCCGGCAGACGGCGCACGCGCCGACCTCGACCAACACCTCGCCCGGTCCCGGCGTCGGTTCCGGCCAATCACGCAGCCGCAACGGCGTGCCCGGTTGTTCCAAAACCATCGCCCGCATGGCGGGCACGTTAACCCGAATCCGCGGCGCCGCGACGCAAAAAACCGGAGAACGGAGGTCCGCCCCGTGGCAGGTTCCTCGGGAAAAGCGCGGAAGGACCGTCCGTGGCGCGTCTCTGCAGCGCCCGCTCCGCGGCGTCCGGCCCCCAACGTTTGCCTTGCCTCAGGGGGTTTCGCTCGAAACCGCCGGCTGCGACCCGACGGAGGCGTGTGGCGAAGCCAAGGGTGTCCGCCCCGTGGCACGCAGGACGAAATCCACGATGGGACGAGGGTCCGGAAGGCTGTGGGGATGGTGGTCCATGCCCGGCTTGCGGATGACCTCCACCCGCCCGCCAAGCCGGCGATACTCGCGGATGGCCAGTTCCGCGTTTTCTTCCGGAGGGACCACCGTGTCCGCCATGCCGAGAACGTACAAGAGCGGCACGCCGGCCTTGGCGAGAGGTTCGAGATGGTCCAAGGGATTGATCCGCCGCCGGGCCACCTCTTCGGCCGAGTCGAGTCCGTACACCGCCAAGCAGCGCCGCCAGTCAGCCGGGCTTCCCTTGCCCTTGCCAAGCCCGCCCGGCCAGCTCCGGATGTCCAACACCGGGTTGTCCCCGTAGAGGCCGGAGACCTTCTCCGGGTTGGCAGCGGCCCAGTTGTGGATGATCAGCCCCCCGCGGCTCATGCCTTCCAGGAAGGGCCTGGCGTCGAAACCAAGCCCGCGCATGAAGGCATAAAAACGGTTCCAA
>RFJD01000455.1 GCA_003695015.1 Verrucomicrobiota bacterium
GGAACCTCGACTTGGTCGCGGGCGGCATGGCCCAGCACGGCCACACCGTCCGGCGCCAGCAACCGCGGCAGGCGCGGATCGTCCAGCAGCTTCTGGGTCAGGGATTCGGAACGGGCGCCGCGGGTTTTGGGTCCGAAGGGCGGATCGGCCAGGATCAGGTCGAAACGTTCACCGGCCTCCGCCAGTTGGCCCAGGGCGGCGAAGACGTCCTGCACCCGGAGTTCGAGGCGGTCGGGTTCGAGCCCGGCCAGCCGGAGGTTTTCCCGGATGAAGGCGGCGTGGCGGGAGGAGAGCTCGACAGCCACGACGCGCCGGGCGCCGCGGCTGAGGCATTCGAGGCCGAGGGCGCCGGAGCCGGCGAACAGTTCGAGCACGCAGGCGTCTGCGATCCGGGAAGCGAGGCGGTTGAAAATGGCCTGTTTGACGAGGTCCGGCGTGGGCCGGACGTTCAGGCCCTTGGGAACCTTGAGCAACCGTCCGCCTGCCTTGCCGCCGATGATGCGCATGGTGTGGTGGGACGGGTGATCAACCGGGCCAGGCCACCAGAAGCACGGCTCCGCCGACCAAGCTGACGCTCCAGAAACCGAACGTCGCCCGGAAGAGCCGGCGGCCGCCGGTGAAGCCGGTGACGCCCGCCTTGAACACCATGTTGGCGAGGGCGGCCACCAGGATCAACCGCCAGGCCGTGGCCGCGGGCAGTTGCGCCGGATCCTTGGCCATCTCGGCCGTCGAGAGCGTGATGGCGTCCACATCCGTCAGGCCCGAAAGAGCGGCGATGGCATAGAGGCCGCTTTCGCCCAAGTGGCGGCGGGCCATGGCCACCGCCCAGAGAACCACCGCGAACAGGAGGGCAAAAACCAAGGCGGAGCGCAGCTCGGTGGGGTTGGCGCGCGGCGGCAGGGGGGTCCGCCGGCCCCGCAGCCGCGCCCACGGGAACAGGCAAACCACGGCTTGGACGGCCATCAGGATGGCGAAGGGCCGCCAAGCCTCGGCCAGCAGGGCGGGTGCGGCGGCGGCAAGGATCAGCAGGACGCGGGCGAAAACGACGGTCGAAGCCAGGCTGATGACCAGGGCCGAAGCGGGCGCGGCTTCGGCGGCGTCCCGGGCCCGGCGGGCGAAGCTGAAGGTGGTGGCGGTGCTCGAGACGAGTCCCCCCAGCGCGCCCGCCAGGAGCACTCCGGCCGTTTCGCCCAGAAACTTGTAGGCGATGTAGCCGGCCAGGCTCAGCCCGACGATCAACACCACCAGCAGCCAGATCTTGAACGGGTTCCACACTCCCGCGGGGCCGTAACCCTGGTTGGGAAGGACCGGGAGGATCACCAGGGTGATGAGGACGAACTGCATGATCGCCCGGAAATCCTCCTCGCCGATGCGGGCGGTGAACCGGTGCATCTCGGGCTTGAGATGCAACAGCACGGCCAGACCGCCGCCGAGCACCACCGGGAGGGTGGCCGGGCCGGCGGCCAGCCAGGCGCCGATGAGGTACATCAGCAGGGCGGCGACCTCGGTGGTCAGGCCGGGATCGGTTTCGCCGGCGCGCCAGCGGGTGAGATGGCCCACCACCAGCAACGCGGCCAAGCCGGCGAGGCCGGCGGCGGGCAGCCACGGACTGAGGGCGGCCAGGTGCCCGCAGGCGAAACCGGCCGCCGCCACCAACGGGAACGTCCGGATGCCGGCGAGCCGCGTTTCGGCCCGTTCGCGCTGCAGCCCCACCAGCAAACCCAGCCCGACGGCGATGCCCAATTGCCGGGCGATCCAAGCCGCATCCTGGCCGGCAGGGTCCATGGTCGGACGCGCGGGGGGTCAGCGGTTTTTCGAGGCGCGCTGCTGGTCCAGCCAGTTGTACAGGTCGCTGGATTGATAGGCCGCCTGCCAGGAGGCATGGCCGATGTGCTCGAGGGTGGTGAAACGGACCTTCTTGCCGCCGGCGGCTCGGATGGCCTTGACCATTTCCTCCGACGCCTTGAAGGGCACGGCGCGATCATCGGTGCCGTGCCAGACCCAGATGGGCAGGTTCACCAGCTTGGGGGCGTCCGCCGGATTGCCCCGGCCGCAAACCGGGACCGCCGCGGCAAACCAGTCCGGATGGTCCGCCGCCAACCGCCAGGTGCCGAAGCCGCCCATGCTCAGGCCGGTGAGGTAGATCCGGTCCGTGTCCACGTTGTAGTGGCTCTTGATGTGGTCGAGCAGCTCGACCAGGCGTCTCTGCTGGTCGTCGCGTGACCAGAACGAATTCCCCGGGCATTGCGGCGAGACGACGATGTACTTCATCTGCTCGCCCGCGGCGAGGCGGCGGGGCGGGCCCCACTTGGCCACGATGCTCAAGGGGCCGTAGCTTTCGCCCCGGCCATGGAGGAAGAGGATCATCGGCGAGGGATCGCCGTCCTTCGCGTATTCCTGCGGCAGATAGAGCAGGTAGGGCATTTCGCCGCCGTCGGAGGTTTTCAGCGATTGCTCGACCTGTTTGCCCGGCGCGGGCTGCTGGGCGACCACGCCGCCGCTGAGGAGGATCAGCGATGCCAGAACGAGAGAACGATGGTTGCGCATGGCCGGGAGAGTGCCGTGCCGGAGGGGCCAACGGAAGCATGGAATTGGCCCGGCCGGAAACCGCCC
>RFJD01000456.1 GCA_003695015.1 Verrucomicrobiota bacterium
AGAAAACGCGGCCCTTGCCGTAGGCCTTGCACCAGGAAACCGGGTAGTCGCCGGGGATGCCGAAGTTGGGGTGCTTGTCCAGCCAGAGCAGGCCGTGGACCTGGTCGCGGTGGAAGTTCTTGAAGAGGTAGATTTCGTCGAACACCTGGAAGTTCGGCCCGAAATGCGCCGTGGCGGGGTGTTCCGGATCCTGGTTGATGCAGCTCACGCCGACCTGGGCCTTGTGGGTGAGGAACTCGCCGCCGAGCATTTGGATGAAAGGCGGGTAGCCGTGGTAGGTGTCCGAGCAGGAGTGCATGCCGATGAAGGCCTTGCCGGACTTGATCCAGTTGAGGAAGAACTCCTTGTCCGGGATGGCCAGCTCGCCGGTGGTGTTGGCGAAGATGACGCCGTCGTACTTCTGCAACTCGGCGGGCGCCATCTTGGCGGCCACCTCGGCGTCGTCCCGGCCATCCTTGCCGCCGCGGACGAACTCGACGGTGTAGAGGCCGGATTCCTGGCCGAGCTTGGCGATGATGCGCTCGGCGGTGGGGATCGAGCTGTGGCGGAAGCCCTTGGTCGCGGTGACGACCAAGAGTTTCTTGGGAGCCGCGCTGGCTCCGGTGGCGAGCGAGACGGCGCACAGGGCCAGGGCGAGGCGCCGGACGAGAGTTGCCATTGATTTCTTCATAAGCCGCAAGTCATGGCCTCTGCAGGCATGCACCATTGGGACGCCCCGGGCCGGACGGTCATTCAAGCGGGTTGCGGGTCGGACCGCAAGCCACCGCGGAGCCCAGCCGGCGCCTGCCGGGGGCGAGGTCCAAGCCAAGAGCCGCGGACGGACGGACGGTTGAAAGCCCGGGCGGTCCTCACCGCGCTGGCGCGGGCCGCACCTTCAACCCGGGAATGGCCCGGCCGTCCGGGCGTCGGATGCGGCACGCCACGGCCCAGCCGCCGTCGTTGTCCACCACTTTCAGCAGCAGGCGGTTCCAACCCTTTTCGAGGCGGACTTCGACGACGTCCTGGGCCGGGGCGAGGCCGCGGGTGACGTAGTGGGCATGGACCAGCCGGCCATTGAGCCAGGCTTTGATGGCGTCGTCGCTGCCGAGCTCGAGCCGGGCCGGCATGGCTTCGGGCGCCCAGACTGCAGTCCGCAGATAGGCAGCCACGCGATCGAGGGAACCGAACTGGTCTTCGAGGTTGATGTCCCAATCGTGGAGGCCCTTGGTCAGCGGCGTCCAATCGACGGCGCTCTGGTCTTCCTGCTCGGGCGGAAAGGCGGTTTCGAAAATCGCCTTGGTGTCGCCGCCCTTGACGCGGTACGGCCCGGCCGCCTGCCAGGCGAGAATGTAGCCCTCGAACTTTTCCATGTCGTTGATGATCCGACGGGCTTCGCGCGCCGCGGGCGAATCGGGTCGGACCCGGAGCACGGCTTCGAGGGCGGCCTTGGCACGGTCGGCGTCGCGGTGTCGGGCGTGGTCGGCGATGCGGACCAAGGCGGCGGCGGCTTCCGCTTGGACGGCGGGTTTGGCGAGAAGCGGTTCGACCAGGTCGAGGGCCTCGGGCGTGGTGGCCTCGGCGAGGCCGGCGAGGATCATCTTGAGGTCGGCGTCGGAGCGGCCGAGCGCCAAGGCTTGGCGGTACATGGCATCGGGTCGGGGGCTGGCGCCGGCCAGGCGCACGCAGGCTCGCAGCGTGAGAGCGCGGAGGTTGGCGGCCTTCAACTCCCGGGCCAGGGCCAGCAGGTCCGGCGCGGCATCGGGTGTCGGCCACTCGGCCAGCGCGCGGACGGCGGCCTCGCGTTCGGCCGGGTCGGCGGCCTGTAGGGATTGGCGGACCACGCGCAGCGTGTCGGCGGTGGCCGCCAAGGGCGCCCATTCGAGAAGGACGGGCCGCAACGAGGCGGGCGCGTCTTGCCAGGCTTCGAGCCACGGGCGGGCAAGGAGGGCGGGTTGGTTGACGCGCCGGAAGACGGCCTCGATGGCGGCGGCAGCCGGGCTGGTGTCGTCCGCGGAAACCGGGTTGCGGAGAAGCGCGAACAGCCGGGGCAGCTCGGCCGGTCCGGCGGTCCGACCCAACGCGGCGAGCGCGGCGCGCCGGACCGCGGGCGACGGGTCCCGGGTCCACTCGAGGAGGCGCGGCAGGAGATTCGCGCTTTTGCGATCGGCCAGGGCGCGAATGGCCTCGGCCCGACGGGCCGGTTCGCCCTCGGCGGCCAGGCGCAGGAGGGTCCGGTCGGTTTCTTCTTGGCGATGGAGGCGGAGGAGAGCCATGCGGGCCGCCCGTTGGGTGGCGCCTCCGCTTTCGGCGGCCACGGCCACCAAGGCCTCGGCGGCTTGGGGCCGGCCCAGCGCACCCAGCGCGCGGACGGCGGCCAAGCGCACCGGCTCGTCGCGGTCCCGGGCGGCTTGGACGAGGGTCGGGAGGGCCAGCGGATCGCTGCGGTCGCCCAGGGCTTCCAACAGCAGCGCGCGGGTGGCGGTCGGCAGCCGGACGCTCAACTTGGCCAAGCGGCGGGTGGCCTCGGGGGCGCCGGGTTCACGCACCAGCGCGATGGCGGCGGCTTGGACCGCGGGATCGGGATCCTCGATGGCGGCGCAAAGCCGGTCGAGGGCGGAGGCGGGATCGGCTTTCAACAAGCCGCGAAGGGCGGCGGTGCGCAGGTGCGAGGGTTGGTCTTGGGCGGAGAAGGTCTGGTAAATCCGCCGGGCCGCCTGCCAACGGCCCTGGGCCAAGAGTTTTTCGGCCAAGCTCAGCAGGGCGTTGTCCACGTGAAGCCGCACCGCCGGGGGCGCTTGGGGGCGGACTTTCTCCAGCAAGGGCACGGCGGCCGCCGGTTTGTTGTAAAGCGCCAAAGCGTCCGCGGCGGCGGCGGCAAGGGCCGGGTCGGCGGACCGGAGCGCCTCACCGACGGGGCCGTCCAGCCGGAAGGCGCCGAGGCGTCCGAGGCTTTCGATGCAGCCGATCCGGAGCCGGCCGGAGGTTTGCTCTGCCGCCTTTTCCAAGGCGGACACCACCCGCGGCCCGCCAATGCGTTCGAGGGCGTATCGGGCCATGGAGGCGGAGTCCGGATCGCGCAAAAGGGCGGCCAACGCCGGCACGGCCCTTTCGGTGCCGACGGTGCGGAGCTGCCGGCAGAAGAAATCGCGCGCGCCGCGGAGACGGGCGGTTTGAAGGCCGTGGATCAAGCGGTATTCGACCGCCTCCCGAAGGGCCGGTTCATCGAGGGAGGCGACGACAGCGGCTTCGATGCGTTGGAGGGGGGCGGCGTCCCGGCCGAAGTCCCACGCGATGGCGGCCGGGAGGTCCTGGTCGATGGTCGCCAAGGGATCAGCAGCGGAGAGTGGGAACGACAACGCACAAGCCAGCCAAGCGGCGGTGACTGCCAAGGAAGGAACGGAAGGTTTCATGGTGCCAATTCGAGGAGCGGTTGGACGGTCGGGTTCAGGCCAGGGTCCAAGGTTCACGCATGGCGCGGTCCAGCCATCGGCTGGCCAAGGGATCGCCGATCAGTTCCTCCTTGTCGGGGTCCCAGCGGAGGGGGCGTTTCAACCAGTAGGCGATGTTGCCCAAGTGGGCCACCGTGGCCGTGCGATGGGCGATTTCGATGTCGCGGAACGGCCGTTCGCGCGTGCGCACGCAATGGAGGAAATCGCCGAAAATGCCGCCCCGGCCCTTGTAGTTGGGGATGTCGATGTCCGGCGGCGGGGGCCGTTCGCCGTCGCGGGGAGGGATTTCCCCTTCGGTGCCGCGGAAGGAGAGGATGCCGCCCCAGCCGCCGCCGTGGTGGATGCGGATCCCGTTGGCAAACACGTAGGTCAGGTGGGTGACGTCCTTGCCGTCGGGGGGAATGATTTCAACCGGGCCGGTCTCGTGGAGCCCCAGGCAGAAGAGCGCGCCGCCGAAGCCGTGGCAGCCCCAGTCGGTCATCCCGCCGCCGGAAAAATCCCGGTAGGGACGGAAGCCGCCGCGAATCAGGCTCGGATGGAAGGGCCGCCAGGGGGCCGGACCCAGCCAACGGTCCCAATCGACCCCGGGCGGCGTGGGGACCGGTTCGAGATAGCACGGGCCGGAGGGGCCGCCGACGTTGACCCAGGCTTCCAACGGCTGCCCGATGGCGCCGCCCCGGACCATCTTGTGGAACCAGTTGTAGTCGCCCCAGACCCGTTGGCTGCCGCCGGAAAACACCCGACCGTACCGCCGCGCCACCTCGACCATCTTCCGGCCCTGCCGGACCGTCAGCGACTCGGGCTTCTCGCAATACACGTCCTTGCCCCGCCGCATGGCCTCGATCGAGATCAGCGCATGCCAGTGGTCCGGCGTCGCGATCAACACCGCGTCGATGTCCGGCCGGTCGATCACCTCATAGAAATCCGGCGTGCAGGCGCAATCCCGATTGCCGTAGCGGCCGTCCACCATGGCCTTGGCCTGCAGGCGGTGTTCCTCGACCACGTCACAGACGGCCAGCACGCGGACTTCCGGGAAACCAAGAAAGCCGTTCAGATCACCGCGGCCCTGTCCGCCCATGCCAATGGCGCCCATCGTGATGCGGTCGTTCGCGCCGAAGACACGCGCCGAGGCCACCAGCGGCGCCATCGTTGCCGACCAAGCGCAACGGCGCAGAAACCGTCGCCGACTCCATCGTTCGGGTTGCATGGCCCGATCAAGCCAGCGGAGGCGGCTCCTGCCAAGCGCAAAGGCCAGGACGACCGGCGGAGTGAATCACGCCGGGGCCGAAGCCACGCGGCGTTCGCGCAGCCGGCGGACCGCTTCCGCCACCAACTCCGGCGCCAACTCGTGGATTTCCCGGGCGCGGCCCAGCCCGGTCAACATGGTCAGGGTCAACCGGCCGCCCAGATGCGCCCGGAATTCCTCGAGCCCTTGATGGATCACCAAGCGGCCGGTGGAGGGGTCCGTTTCGGCCAATTCGTCGGTCCAGAGCTTGAAGCCCAAGCGTTCCAGCAATCGGACCACCCGCCCGGCCTCGGAGTCGGTGAGGTCGCCCCGCAAAGCGCTGATCCAAGTGTCCAACGCCACCCCGATGGCCACCGCTTGCCCGTGGCCCAAGCGGTGTCCGGACAAGACCTCCAGTTTGTGGGCCGACCAATGGCCAAAATCCAGCGGCCGCGCCGAGCCGGTCTCGAAGGGGTCGCCCCCGTCGACAATGTGCCGGATGTGCAGTTCGGCGCAGCGGTGGATGGCTTGCTCCAGAGCCGGTCCATGCGCGCGGGCCAGCGCGTCGGCTTGGGCTTCGAGCCATTCGAAGAAGGCCCGGTCCCGGATCAGTGCCACCTTCACCGCCTCGGCCAGGCCGGCCCGTTTCTCGCACGGCGGCAGCGAATCCAGCAGCGCAAAGTCGTTCACGACGGCCAGCGGCGGGGCGAACGTCCCGACGAAGTTTTTCTGGCCCAAGGCGTTGACCGCATTCTTGACCCCCACCCCGGAATCCGCCTGAGCCAGCGTGGTCGAGGGGACCCGAATGTGCCGAACCCCCCGGTGGGCGGTCGCCGCGGCAAAGCCCACCAAATCGAGATGCGCGCCCCCACCCACCGCCACCACGCAGGAATGGCGGCAGATTCCTGCCTCCGCAATGGCTTCCCAGACCCGGTGCAGGACGGACGGGTCGTTCTTGGCCTGCTCCCCCGCGGGCAGGATGAGGGGCGGTCCGGCCGGTCGAGTGGGCCCGGGGAGCCGGTCGAGATACTGTTGGATGCGCTCCGCGAGGGCGGGGTTGGCCCGGTGGAGACCGGCGTCGAGCGTGACCAAGACTCTGGGGCAATGAGCCTCGGCCAGAAGCCGGGCGAGAAGCGGATGATCGGACGCCCAGCAATCGCGGGTGAAGAACACCCGATGGCGGTGGGAAACAGCAAAAGCACCCTCGATGGGGGTCAGTTCGTACTGTTCATCCATCTCAACCCTCCCAC
>RFJD01000457.1 GCA_003695015.1 Verrucomicrobiota bacterium
CCGGCAGCCGGAGCTTGAGTTCGGCGGCCGGCCGGTGTTTGCTCGGTCCGGCAAACCGCAGGAGAACGGACCATGTACCTCACAGGCATCGGAGACGAGGCGGGCGCGTCCATCGACGCGCAGATTCGGGCCACGAAAGAGCTGGGCTGGGACAGCATCGAGGGCCGCAACGTCCAAGTGGGTGATTACCCGGCCGGCAACTTCCACGACATTCCCGAGCCGGCCTTCGAGGCCGTGGTGGCCAAACTCCAGGAGGCGGGCATCCGCATCTGCTGTTTCGGCTCCACCATCGCCAACTGGGCCAAGAAGATCACCGACCCCTTCGAGCCGACGCTGGCCGAGGTGGAGCGCGCCATCCCGCGCATGCAGCGCTTGGGCACCAAGCTGGTTCGCATCATGAGCTACGCGGTGCGCGAGGATGCGGAGGACCAGATGGAGGAGGAACGCTTCCGCCGCGTGCGGGAGATCACCCGGCGGTTCCTGGACGCCGGCATCCAGCCGGTCCATGAGAACTGCATGAACTACGGCGGCATGTCCTGGCAGCACGCCCTGAAGCTGCTGGAAAACGTTCCCGGGTTGAAGTGGGTCTGGGACACCGGCAATCCCATCTTCAACCCCGACCGCAGCAAGCCCAAGCCCTGGCCGCGGCAGGATCCTTGGGAGTTCTACCAGAAGGTCAAACCGTGGATCGTCCACGTCCACGTCAAGGACTGCATCTGGAATCAGGAGAAGAACGACGCCGACTACACCTGGCCGGGCGAGGGCCACGGGCAGGTGCGCCGGGTGTTGAAGGATCTGCTGGCCTCCGGCTACGACGGCGGGATCTCGATCGAACCCCACCTGGCGGCGGTGTTCCACGATGCCAGCGTGAAGGCCGATCCCGAACGCCAGTACCAAACCTACGTCGAATACGGCCGCCGGCTCGAGGCCATGGTCCGGGAAATCCAGGCCGAATTGGCCGGGACGGGCGCCTGACCACCCGCCACGGCGGACCCACGGCGCAACGATGCGACCCGCCCGGTGTTGAACCGCCCGATGAACGGACCCGGTGTCCAACCTTTCCACGCCCGTCGCGGCTTCCGCCTGCCGGAGGCCTTGGCGGGCGCTCTGGCCGTCATCGGGCTCGGGCTGGCCGTGGTGGTCGGGACGACGCGGCTGCGGGCTGCCGAGAGCACCAACGCCCCGCCGAAAGCGCCGGCTTCGGAGACGGAACCCGCGGCCGCGGAAGACGCCGGGGACGAAGCCCCGGCTCCGCCGCCGGCGGAGGCTTCCAAGCCCGAGGCTTCCAAGCCCGAGGCCGGGACGGCGGCCGAAACGGCCCCCGCCGCGGAACCCGGCGCGGCCCGGCCTTCGTCCAAGCCGGAACGGTCCATCACCCCCTACCTCACGATCGTCGAGCGCAACCCGTTCGGCTTGGTGGATCCCCCGCCGCCCAAGCCGCCCGAGCCGGAGCCCAAGCAGGAGGAGGTCAAACCCTCCGCCCTCAAGTTGACCGGCATCAGCACCCTGCTGGGTCCCAAGCACGCCATGTTCGTGCTGCAGGAGCCGGGCAAGAAGCCGGTCTATTCCGGTCTGGTGGCCGAGGGGGAGAGCGATCCCTACATTGCCGGGCTCGAGGTGCTCCGGATTGATCCCCAGGCGGGCTCGGTGCGCGTCCGTTATGGCGGCAACGAGCTGCTGCTGGATTTCAAGAACAACGGCATCGAGCCGCCCAAAGCCAAGGCCGTCGCGAGGACGACCCGGCCCGGCAGCCGCACCACGGGCGCCGTCCCGCGGGTCCAGCCGCCGTCGGCCTCGCGGACCAGCACCGGCCGCTCGACCGGCAGCGCGGTCATCCGGGCCGGCAACACCAGCTTCCGAGCCCCTGGCGTCAGCTCGCGCTCCGCGACCTCCGCCGGCAGCGGGGTCCGGACCACCATCCCGCCGCGGACGACCCGCACCACGGTGACCCCGCGGCCCAAAGCGCCTCCGCTTTCGCCCGCCGAACAAGCCATCCTGATGCGCGCCCAACGGCTGGAAGCCCAACGGCGGGGGATTCCAATGCCGCCGGCCCTCCCCATCCCGGAAATCGACAGCCCCGCGCCCGACGCTCCCGCCGCTCCGCCGTTGCCGCCCATGCCGGGGCAGTGAACGCACCGTCGCCCGCCGCGTCCGGCTGAGCGGGCCTTTTTTTGCCCCGGGCCGCAGGCCGGGGCCGGTGTCGGCGGCTCACCCCCCGGCCACGCCGGGGATCAGCTTCGACAGCGTCCAGCAAGCCAGCACGCCGATCACGCTGTTGGTGGTGGCGATGATCGTCCAGCTCCGCAGCGTTTCCTTCTCAGTCAGGCCGCTGAGCTTGCACACCACCCAGAAGCCGCTGTCGTTCATCCACGACATGGTCAGGGCCCCGAACCCGATGGCCATGAACACGTACACCGGGTGATAGGGCAGGTCGGGTGTCAGCAGCGGGAACACCATCGCCGCCGCCGTCATCATCGAGACCGTGGCCGAGCCTTGGGCGATGCGGATGACGGCCGCCACCGCCCAAGCCAGGAGGATGAGGTTCCATTGCCGGCCTTCGGCGAGGGCCTGGACGGCCTGGCCGACGCCCGCGTGCCGGAGCATCAGGCCGAAGGCCCCGCCGGCGCTGGTGATGAGGATGATGACGCCGGCGGTTTCCAAGGGCGTCCCCAGCATCCGGCCCAGCGAGGCGAAATCGAGCCGGCGCTGCCGCACCAGCACGGCCAGCGCCAGCACGGCCCCCACCAGCAGGGCCACGTTGCGGTTGCCGGCGAATTCGACCGCCGCGTAGGCCGCGGGCCAGCCGGCCCGAAACCCTTCGATCGCCGCCGCCGTCGAGGCCGCCGAGATCAACAGGATCGGCACGATCACCGGCGCGATCGACGCCACGAACCCGGGCAGCTCGCTCTCGGGCTTGTCGATGATGGCCTGCAGGTCGGCCACCTGGGCCGAGGCGGTGTCGCGCAACGGCACTTCCAACCGCCGGCTGATGGCCTTGGCGATTTGCCAAGAGATCGTGATGGGGATCAGCCCCACCAGCGTGCCCACCCAGATCGTCAGCCCCAAGTCCACCTGCAACAATTCGGCCATGGCCAAGGGGCCCGGGTGGGGCGCGATCAGCGAATGGGTGACGCTGGCGCCGGTGCAGATGGCCAGGACGAACAGCAGGTAGTTGCGGCGCGTGCGCAGGGCGAGGGCCTGGCCCAGCGGCAGCAGCAACATGAAAAAAGTGTCGAAGAAGATCGGGATCGAGAGCAGGTAACCCGCGAAACAGATCACCCCTCCGGCCCGCTCTTCGCCGAAGACGGCCAGAAACCGCCGGACCACCTTGTCCGCCGCGCCGCTTTCCATCAGGCACATGCCGATGATCGAGGCCAGGGCGATGACCACGCCCACGCCTCCCGCGGTGGCGCCGAAACCCCGGGTGGCGAGTTCGACCGCCTGGACCCAGTGGCTGCGCGGGGTTTGGTCGGGCGGGACGATCACCGCGTTGGTGGCGGCAATGGCGCCGGGCGGCAGTGGCGTCGGCGCCGTTTCCAAGCGCAACCGTCCGTCGGCGTCGCGCCAGGCCGCCAGGGGCGGGTCCGCGTGCGTCAGTTCCTGGCTGGCGGGGCGTTCGCCGGGCAGGGAACCGACCGGGCTGAGGAGGCCGGCGGTGATGGCGGCCAGGATCAGCGCCAGAAAGGCGTGCAGCCGGACCACGGTGATCAGGACGATGATCAGGACCAGGCAGATGCCCAGGATGGCGAACGGCCACCAGCCGGGCGACCCGGCGGCGGCGGCGAGCAACAACGTCGGCGCATTCATCACGAGTTTCCGGTCAGCGGTTCGGGCCGCACTAAACCAACTGCGGCCGCCCGGGGCAACGTCCAAATCCCGGCCCGGTTGCCGGGGCGGCTTCGCGGAGGCGGGTTCTTCCGGTTGACGCGGCGGGGGGTTGGCCGATACTCCGGAAAACTCGGCACCCCGTTGCGATGAAAAAGACTGTTTCGAATCGGCAAGGTTTCACGTTGATCGAGTTGTTGGTGGTGATCGCGATCATCGCCATCCTGGCCGGCATGTTGCTCCCCGCCTTGGCCAAGGCGAAGGAGCGTGCCCACACGATCGGTTGTCTGAGCAACCTGAAGCAGATGGGCCTGGCGCACTTCACCTACGTCAACGACTACGGCAGCACGGTGCCCTATGCCATGTACCAGGACCTCTGGATGCGGGCCTATCTGGAGCGGCATGCGGAGGTGGACCAGGTGCGGCTGTGTCCGGCCACCCGCGAGCACCAGGGGCCGGGCCCGCGTCAGGCCACCGGGGCGCCCTCCGGCTCGAACATCTTCGCCGAGTGCGGGACGGTGACCGAGGCATGGGTGTGGCCGTCGCGCAAGCAGTTCGGCCAGGAGGATCCGGACGGGTATCACGGCAGCTACGCGTTCAACTCGTGGCTGTACGCCGGCGGTTGGCCGGCGGGATGGGCGGACGAGAAGCTGGCTTTCAAGAAGGAGTCGGCGATCCAGAGTCCGGCCACGACCCCGGTGATGGGCGACTCGATCTGGGTGGATGCCTGGCCGCGGGCCAGCCAGCGGCCGCGGTTCAACGGTTACTTCGGCTGGAACGACGGCGGCATGGGCCGCTATTGCATCGCCCGGCATGCGGCGGGATCGGCCGATCGCAGCCGTCAGACCGCCCCGGCCGGCAGCCCTTATCGCGGGGCGGTGAACATGGTCTTCTCCGAGGGACACGCGGAGTTGGTGCGGCTGCCGAAGTTGTGGCAGTTGACCTGGCACAAGGACTACGAACCTCCGGCCAATCCCCCGCTCTGAACGACCGCGCGCGGCGTGCGGTTTCGAGATCCGGCCGGGCGCGCGGGCACTTGCGGCTCGCTCCCGGTTCCCGGCCGGCTATAGTGCCGGGGCGCCGATTCTCCCGCGGCCGCCGGTGCGGTTTTGCCGCCGGCGGCCGCGGCGGCGGCCCGCCTCGAAGCGGGGCCGGGGAGGCGCCGGCGTCGGAGTCATGGCCGTCAATACATCAGCCAAGTATTTCAATCGCGAGCTGAGCTGGTTGGAGTTCAACCACCGGGTGCTGGAGGAGGCCCGGGACCGGAAGAACCCGTTGCTGGAGCGGCTGAAGTTTTTCTGCATCGTCAGCTCGAACCTCGACGAGTTCTTCGAGGTCCGGGTGGCGGGCATCAAGCAGCAGGTTGCCAGCGGCAGTCTCGAGCGGACACCCGACGGCCGGACGCCCCAGGAAACCCTGGCGGCGGTGCGGGAGCGGGTGCTGCGGCTGGTGCGGGGTCAGGACCAGTGCTGGAAGCGCGAATTGTTTCCGGCGCTGGCGCGCGCCGGCTTCGAAATCGTGCCGCGGGAGCGATGGACGGCGGCGGACCACGAACACTTGGGCCGGTTCGTGGACGAGGCCGTGCGGCCGGTGGTGAGCCCGTTGTGCGTGGACGCCGGGCATCCCTTCCCCCAAGGGCGCAATCTCGAGCTGAACCTGGTGGCGACCGGGGCGGCCGGGCATCTGGGCGGAGAGACGCGGTTGTGGGTGCTGCAGGTCCCGAAGTCGCTGCCGCGGCTGGTCGATTTGCCTTCCCGGCGGAACCGGCGGCGGTTTGCGCTGTTGGGCGAGGTGATCGGGTGGGGGCTGGCCCGGTTGTTGCCGGGCATCGCGATCGAAGGCGCCTGGGCCTTCCGGGTGACGCGGAACAGCGAGCTCTACTTCGAGGAAAAGGAGGTCGTCAACCTGCTGGAGTCGGTGCAACGGGAGGTTCATGGCCGGCTGACGGGGGCGGCGGTGCGGCTGGAGGTCAGCGCCGGTTGTCCGGAACGGGTCTGGCGCGTCCTCCTGAAGACCCACGGACTGGAGGAGGAGGACCTTTACCGGCTGGAATCGCCGCTGCATCCCGGCGGCTTGATGCGGCTTTACGATGAGGGCCGCGTTCCGGAGCTGCGTGATCCGCCCCATCGGCCGGCGCCTTCAGCCGCGTTGCCGCCGGAGGAGGACCCGTTTGCGCGGCTGCGGGAAGGGGACGTGTTGTTGCACCATCCGTACGAGAGCTTCGAGCCGGTGTTGGAGTGGCTGCACCGGGCGGCCACCGATCCGCAGGTCATCGCCATCAAGCAGACGTTGTACCGGACCGGCAACGACGCGCGCATCGGCGGAGCGTTGATGGAGGCCGCCGCAAACGGCAAGCACGTCACCGCGGTGGTCGAGTTGAAGGCCCGATTCGACGAGGAACGCAACATCGAGTGGGCCCGGAAGCTGGAGGCTGCGGGGGTACAGGTGATCTACGGGGTCATCGGCCTGAAGGTCCATTGCAAGATGACGCTGATCGTGCGCCGGGAGGGCGGCGCCCTGCGGCGGTATCTCCACCTGAGCACCGGCAACTACAACCCCCAGACCGCCCGGCTCTACACGGACCTGGGATTGCTGACCGCCCGGCCGGAATTCACCGAGGACGCGACCGACGTGTTCAACCTGCTGACCGGGCTGTGCGCCTACCGGCCGGCCCGCCGGTTTCTGGTCGCCCCCTACGACATGCACCGGCGCGTGCTCGAACAAATCCGGCGGGAAACCGCCCTGACGCGGGACCAGGGCCTGCCGGGGCGGATCATCGCCAAGATGAACTCGCTGGTGGACACCGAAGTGATCGACGCCCTGTACGAGGCCTCCCAAGCCGGGGTCGAGATCGACCTCATCGTCCGCGGCATCTGCTGTCTGCGGCCCGGGGTGCGCGGGCTGAGCGAACGCATCCGCGTCCGCAGCATCGTCGGCCGCTTCCTCGAACACAGCCGGGTGTATTACTTCGCCAACGGCGGCCAGCCGGTCCTGTGGATCGGCAGCGCCGACTGGATGCCGCGCAACTTCTTCCGTCGGGTCGAACTGCTGTTCCCCGTTCTGGACGGGAACCTGCGCGAGCGGATCCGGGAGGAAACGCTGGAACTGCCCCTGCGGGACAACGTCAAGGCGCGGGAGCTGCTGCCGGACGGCCGCTACCGGCGGGTCCGCCCCAAGCCCGGCGAGAGCCCCCTCAACAGCCAGGAGGCGCTCATCGCCAAGTTCCGCCGCCGCCCGGGCGGATGGACGGAGGAGGGCTCGCCGCCGGCGCGCCTGCAACCGCGCCGTTCGCCATCGGGCCCGGAACCCCTTTTGTGAAACGAACCCACGGTCAGCGGTGTCTGAGGAGGCGTATGCCTTCGGAGGCTTCAGGGAATCCGAACTCAACCTTGGATCGGCGACGGCGCCTTGCCGCCTGGGGCGGGGCGGCGCTGGCGGCGGTGTTGGCTGGGTCCGGTTGCGCCCCTTCCGGCCAGAAACCGGAGGACGCGGCCAAACCGCCCCCACCGGTGCTGGTGGAAGTGGCGCCGCTGGAACGCGGGCCCATCCAGGAAGTGATCCGGGCCACCGCGCGCCTCGAGGCCGAGCTGGAGGTGCAGGTGCTGGCCCGGACGGCCAACCGGGTCGTCGAGCTGCTCACCGAGGAGGGGATGCACGTCGAACAGGGGCAGGTGCTGCTGCGGTTGCAGGACGACATCCAGCGTTCGGCCGTGGCCAAGGCCCAGGCGCGGGTCGAGAAGGCGCGGGCGGAGTTCCAGCGCCTGCAGGCGTTGTACGACCAGAACCTGATCAGCGAGCAGGTGTACACGGACCAGAAGTTCGAGCTGCGTCAACTGGAGCTGGCGCTCGAGGACGCCCAACGCGAGCTGGAGTTCACGCGGGTTCGCGCCCCCATCGCCGGCACCGTGACCCAGCGGTACGTCAAAGTGGGCGACCTGGTGAACGTGGGCCAGCGGCTGTTCGACATCATCGACTTCGATTCCTTGGTGGCCCGGGTGTACGTGCCGGACAAGTACCTGCCGGTGTTGGCCACCAACCAGGTCGCGCGGGTCAAGCCGACGGCGTTGGCGGGGCAGGAGTTCGAGGGCTACGTGGCCCGGATCTCGCCGGTGGTGGACGCCCGGACCGGCACGGTGAAGGTCACGGTGGCCTTCCACGATGTCGGCCCGTTGCGGCCGGGCATGTACGTCGAGGTCGAGCTGGTCACGGCCCTGCACCCGAACGCCCTGCGCATTCCCAAACGGGCGTTGGTTTACGACGAGGACCAGCGGTTCGTGTACCGGCTCAAACCGGACAACACCGTCGAGCGGCTGCCGGTCGAGGAGGTGCTCAGCGACCGGTTCTACGTCGAGCCGGCGGGCGGGTTCGCGGAGGGCGACCTGATCGTGGTGGCGGGCCAGACCGGCCTGCGTCACGGCGCCAAGGTCCGCGTGCTGGGGCGGGACGAACCGCCGCCCGCCGCCGGCGGGACCAACGCCGTCACCCTGCACGCCGCCGAGGCCGCGGAGACCGCGACGCCGGCTGACACCGCTTCCGCCGCCGAGCCCGGATCATGAAGGACCGCCTGCCTGAAAGGACCTTCACCACCAGTCGGCCCGTGGCGGTGCTGATGGTCTTCACCGCCGCGGTGGTCTTCGGGTTTTTCTCCTTCAAGCGGCTGCCGGTGACGCTGATGCCGGACCTGACCTACCCGACGTTGACGGTCCGGACGGAATACCCCGGCGCGGCGCCGCAGGAGGTCGAAAACGAGATCAGCCGGCCGCTGGAGGAGGCGCTGGGGGTGATCGGCGGGCTCAACAAGATCAGCAGCATCAGCCGGGCGGGCGTCAGCGACGTGGTGCTCGAGTTTGTCTGGGGGACGGACATGTCCGAGGCGGTGCAGGAGACGCTCGAGAAGCTGGACCTGGTGTTCCTGCCGCGGGAGGCGGAACGGCCGTTGATCCTGCGGTTCGATCCCTCGCTGGACCCGATCATGGAGCTGAGCCTTTCGGGCGAGGGGCCGTTGTACCGGGGCGAAGCCGGGTTGCGGCGGCTGCGGCGGCTGGCGGAGCTGGTGATCAAGCGGCAGTTGGAACCGATTCCCGGCGTGGCCGCCGTGCGGGTGCGGGGCGGCCTCGAGGAGGAGTACCATGTGCTCTTGAATGAAGCCGCCCTGGTCCGGGTGGGACTGTCGGTTCAGCAGGTCATCGACCGCCTCCGGCAGGAGAACATCAACGTGGCCGGCGGCACGCTCCAGGAGGGCCGGGCCGAGTACATGGTCCGGACGCTCAACGAGTTCACCACCCTCGAGGACATTGGCAACACCATCGTCACCCGGCACGAAGGGCGCGACGTCCGCATCCGGGACATCGCCCGGGTGGTCCGCGCCCAGAAGGACCGGGAAATGATCACCCGCACCGACGGCCGCGAGAGCGTGCAGATCGACATCTACAAGGAGGCGGACGCCAACATCGTGGCCGTGGCCAGGGCCGTGCGGCTGGCGATCGAAGGGCAGCCGATGCCGCCGGGGATGCCGGGCGCGCAGGCGGGGCCGGAAGGGCCGATGCGTTCGCGCGCGGAGGGACTGGCCGCGCGATTGTGGAAGGAGGAATCCGCCCGGCTGGCCGTGGTGGCCGACCGCTCGCGCTTCATCGAGAGCAGCATCCGCGAGGTGCGCAACACGGCCATTCTGGGCGGCGTGTTGGCCATTCTGGTGTTGTACCTCTTCCTGGGCGACGGCCGTACCACCGCCATCATCGGCGTCAGCATCCCCATGTCCCTGCTCATCACCTTCGCCCCGATGAACCTGCTGGGGATCTCCCTCAACATCATGTCCCTGGGCGGGCTGGCGTTGGGCGTGGGCATGTTGGTGGACAACTCGATCGTCGTGCTCGAGTCCATCTACCGGTGCCGCGAGGAAGGGGACGATCTGATCCGGGCGGCCATCCGGGGAACCCGCGAGGTGCGGGGCGCGGTGATTGCCTCGACCCTCACGACGGTGGCGGTGTTTTTCCCGCTGGTGTTCGTGGAAGGGATTGCCGGTCAGGCGTTCGGCGATCTGGGCATCGCGGTGGTGACGTCGCTGCTGGCCTCACTGCTGGTGGCGGTGGGGTTCATCCCCATGGTGGCCAGTCGATCGGGTTTCCGGGCTGAGCCCGGGGAGAGCGTGGCGACGGATGGTGGGGCGGGTGGATGGGCCAGTTGGCGGATTTTTCGGGAGACTTGGACCGGAGTGCGCCGGCCGTGGCATCGGATCCTGTTGCCGTGGTGGATCGTGCGGCTGGCGGTGGGCAGCGTGTTGGAACTGGCGGGTCGGCTTCTGGTGGCGGTGGTCGGGGGGCTGATCTGGCTCGCGGTCCGGGGTGTGGGGCCCTGGCTGGTGCGGGGCGTGCGGGTGGCCATGGCGCCGTTGGCGGCGTTGACCCGCGGACTGTTGCGCGGATTGCAGAGCGGGTACCCCAGGCTGATGTCCTTCACCCTCGACCGGCCTCTGGGTTTGTTGCTCTTGGTGGCGGTTTGCGGCGGCCTGGCGGTGTTGGCGGCCACCCGGCTCGGCTACGAGCTGTTGCCGGAAGTCCACCAGGGCGAGTTCACCTTCGAAACCAGTCTGCCGGTGGGGACGCCGATCGAGCGGACCGAGGCGGTGATGTCGCGGGTCGAGCAGGCCATCCTGGCGGATCGCGAAGACATCGAGAGGCTGTTGGTGACCTTCGGCTACGACGTCACCAACATGAAGCGGGCGGACGAGGGGGAACATTCGGCGCGGTTCAAGGTGCTGGTGCGGCCGGGGCGGGATCCGCGCGGGACCGAGGAGCGGGTGCTGGCGCGGTTGCGGCGGTATTTCGCCCAGGTGCCGGACTTGGAGGTGCGGTTGACGCGGCCGGTGTTGTTCAGCTCGAAGGCGCCGATCGTGGTCGAGATCGAGGGGGACGACTTGGCGGCGTTGAAACGGGTCTCGGACCAGGCGGCGTCGTTGTTGCGGGAGTTGCCGGAATTGGCGGATGTGGAGGCCACCCTGCGCGCGGGCGCGCCGGAGATCCAGATCGAGTACGACCGCGACCGGCTGATGACCTACGGGCTGAACCTCGGGGCCGTGGCGCGGCAGGTGCGGGACTTGGTGAAGGGCTTCGAGGCCACGCGCTTCAACCTCAAGGACCGCCGGGTGCCGGTGGTGGTGCGGTTGGACGAATCGGACCGGGAACACTTGGACGACATCGCGGCCATCGTGGTGAACCCCGGCGCCGAACAGCCGATTCCGCTGGAGGCGGTGGCCACCCTGCGCCTGGGCGAGGGCCCCAGTGAAATCCGCCGGATCGACGGCCAGCGGGTGGCGCTTATCCAGGCGAGCGTGGGGCGCGGTTCGCTGGGCGGCGCCGTCCGGCGCATCCAGGAGGTGCTTGGCGCCCAAATCGACTGGCCGCCCGGGATGCGGTTCGTCATCACCGGCCAGAACGAGGAATGGGAGAAAAGCGAGGGCAGCCTTTATCTCGCGTTGGGCCTGAGCCTCTTTCTCGTGTACGTGATCATGGCCGCCCAGTTCGAATCCCTGCTCCATCCGTTGATTATCATGGTGACCATCCCGCTGGCGTTCCTGGGGAGCGTGCTGGGGTTGTGGGCCCTCGGGGTCAGCGTGTCGATCGTGGTTTTCCTCGGCCTGATCATGCTGGCCGGCATCGTGGTCAACAACGCCATCGTGCTGGTGGACTACGCCAACACCCTGCGGAGCCGGGGGCTCGAACTGCGGGAGGCGATCCTTACCGCCGGACGGGTGCGGTTGCGGCCCATCCTGCTGACCACCGCCACGACGGTGCTGGGCTTATTGCCCATGGCGCTGGGCTTGGGTGACGGCGCCGAGATCCGCACCCCCATGGCCCTGACGGTCATCTTCGGCTTGGTCTCATCGACCGTCCTCACCCTGGTGATCATCCCCACCGTCTATTACTGGGTCGGTCGCGGGAAGCAATGGCTGGCGGGCCGGTGGGGGGCCGCGGCCGAGGTCGGCAAACCGGCCGACGCGCTCAGCCCATGAACCCCGCCCCCGACCAAGCCAGCCGGATGTCCGGCGCGCTGACGGAGTTCTCCCTCCGCCGGCGGATCACCGTGCTGGTGATCTTCCTGAGCATCCTGGTGGTCGGGGTGGTGGCCATGCAGCGGATTCCGCTGGAGATCTTCCCCAGCGGTTACACGGGTCGGACGCTGACGGTCTTCGTGCCCTGGTTCAACGCGCCCTCCCGCGAGGTGCTGGACCGCATCACGCTGCCCTTGGAGGAGGAGCTGAGCACGGTGCGCGGACTCGAGAACCTCAACTCCTTCACCCGGTTGGGGGCCGCCACGGTGTTCTTGAGCTTCAAGCAGGGCGTGGACATGGACGTCGCCTACCGCGAGGTGCGCGACCGCGTCCAGCGCGCCCAAGCCCGTCTGCCGGAAGACGCCGACCGCGTTTACATCCGCAAGGAGGAAACCAGCGGCATCCCGGTGGTGGTCATCGGCGTGGTGCTGGATGAGTCGTTGCTGGACTACTACGACCTGGTCCAGCGCGAGATCGTCCAGCCCTTGCAGCGGCTCGACGGCGTGGCCCGGGTGGGCGTGGACGGCATGATGGAGAAGGAGATCCTCATCGAGGTGGATCGCCAGAAGGTCGAGGCCAACGGGCTGAACCTCTACCAGATCACGCGGGACTTGCAGGGCGACAACTTCACCATGGCCAGCGGCTGGGTGCGGGAAGGCGGGCGGAAACTGTTGCTGCGGTCGGTGGCCACCTACCGGACGCTCGAGGAGGTCGAGAACCGGCGCCTGACCAGTTCACTGGTTCTCAAGGACGTCGCGAAGGTCAAGTACGCCGAACCGGAGCGCCGCTGGGCGGCCCGGGTCAACGGCAACCGCGCCGTGGCGGTGTACATCCTCAAGGAAGGGGAGGCCAACACCGTGGCGGTCTGCCGGCGCATCGCCGCCGAGCTGGATCGAATGACGCGGAACCCCCGCCTGGCGCACGTCCACATGGAGGTCATCTTCAACCAGGGCGAGGTCGTGGTGGATTCGTTGATGAACCTCGTCCAAGGCGGTTGTCTGGGCGGCGGCATGGCCGGCCTGGTGTTGTTCCTCTTCCTTCGCCGGCTGCGATTGACCGCGATCGTCACCCTCTCCATCCCGCTGTCGCTGCTCATGGCCCTGGTGGTCATGTACTTCGCCGGTCAGTCCTTGAACATCCTCACCATCCTGGGGTTGTTCATCGGCGTCGGGATGCTGGTGGACAACTCGATCGTGGTGGCTGAGAACATCCACCGATTGCACGAGGACGGACTGCCGCGGCGCGAGGCCTGTGTGCTGGGGGCGGGGGAGATCGCCTTGGCCATCACCCTGGCCACGCTCACGACGGTGATCGTCTTCGTGCCGGTGGCGCTGGTCGAGGGCGAGGGACAGTTCTTCCTGATCCGCCTGGCGCTGCCGGTGACCGTGTCGCTGCTGGCCTCGCTGTTCGTGGCCCTGGTGTTCATCCCGCTGAGCGTGTATCTGACCCTGCCGCGGCACGGGGCCGAACGCCCGTTGACCCGGGCCTGGCACCGGGCGGTCGAGGGCGTGCTGGGCCGGTTCTACCGGGCCACGTTTGGCTTCCTGAACCGTGCGTACGGGCGGGGATTGGCCTGGGCGTTGGGGCATCGGCTCGACTTGGTTCTCCTGCTGGCGGCCGGGTTCGCCGCCACCTGGTGGTGGGGCTGGAAGCGGATCGATTTCGTCGAGCAACAGGAGGAGGATCGGACCAGCTTCAACATCTCGATCGAAGCCTCCGGAGAGTACGGGTTCGAGGACCTGGCCGAGTATTTTGCCGAGGTCGAGAAGATCATGCAGGCCAAGAAGGAGGAATTCGACCTGAAGGGCTACCTCACCCTGCACGGCACCCGCTGGGGACGGGTCGAGGGTTGGCTGAAGGAGGATCGCGAGACCACCCTCACCGCCAAGGAGATCGGCGAGGACATCATGAAATCCCTGCCCAAACGGCCGGGCATCCGGCTGTTTTACGGCCGAGAGGACCGCTCCCGCCAGGCGAAGGGCGCCGAGGTCTATGGCCTGCGCCTGGAGGGCGACGACCCCGTGCAATTGGAGCAGGTGGCCAAGGACCTCGAACCGGTGTTGCTCGGCGTGCCCGGCGTGTTGGGCATCCGCAAAAGCGAGGAAACCAGCCCCAGCGAGATGGCGTTGTTGCTGGACCGGGACCGCGCCAACGCCATCGGCGTCAACCCCGAGATCGTCGCCTTCCTGGTCGGCTACGCCCTCCGGGGCAGCGCCCTGCCCAAGTACAACGCCGAAGGCCGTGAGATCCCCGTCCGCATCCGCTTCGAAAAAGCGGACCGCGAGGGGGTGGACGCCTTGGGCGCCTTCCAAGTGCCCCTGCCCGGCGGGGGATTCGTGCCGCTGGCCGCCCTGACCCGGCCGCGCATGCTGGTGAGTCCGCGCGGCATCTTCAGGGCCAACAAGCGGGTTTCCGAGTGGATCACGCTCGAGTTGAAAAAAGAACAGGCCGCCGAGGCCCGGCGCACCTTGGACGCCCTCCAGCGAATGATCGACCTGCCCGAGGGCGTTTCCTTCGGCCAGTCGCCTCAGGTGGCCTTCAACCAGGAACTGCTCAACATGGCCTTCGCCGCCGCCCTGTCGGTGGTGTTCATCTACCTGCTGATGGGGTTCTTGTTCGAGAGCTTCATCCTGCCGCTTTCGATTTTGCTGACCATCCCGCTGGCCGGCATCGGCGTGGTGTGGATCCATGTGCTGGCCGGGCGGGACATCGATTTTCTCGGCGCGGTGGCGGTGGTGCTGTTGGTGGGGGTGGTGGTGAACAACGGCATCGTGCTGATCGACTACGTCAATCGCCTGCGGGAGCGCGGGCTGGCGCGCCGGGAGGCCCTGTTGACCGCGGCGGACCGGCGCTTCCGGCCCATCGCCATGACCGCCCTGACCACCATCATCGGCATGATCCCGCTGACGATCCAACGCCCCAACGACATCGGCATGAGCTACAAGAGCTTCGGCCTGACGCTCATCGGCGGGCTCTCGACCGCCACCCTGTTGACCTTGCTGGTGGTGCCGGTCTTCTACACCTTTTTCGATGACGCCCGGAACGGGCTGCTGCGGCTCTGGAGGCGCGTCGGAAGCCGGACGCCTGCTGCGCCCGGCGCTCACGCCGCCCCGGCCTCCGCGGCGAGCCCTTCGGCTTGGAAACCCACATCATGAACGGACGGTTCCATCGCATCCGGGGCCGGGGGATTCTCTGGCTGACGCTTCTGACTCTGGGACTCGCGGCGGCCGGCTGCCGGCGCTCCGGTCCCGAAACCACGCCCCCGTCACCGCCGCGGGATTTGACCGATTTCCCGCCGGTCGAGTCCGTGCCCGGCGCCGCCTTGGAAAGGCTGCGGCCGGTGGCCCTCGAACGCGGCCGCCGCATCGCCGCCGAAGCCTTCACGGTCCTGAGTGGGGAACTCCGCCGGGCCCTCGAAGCGGGCGGGTTCACCAACGCCATCCGCCTCTGCTCGGTGAAGGCGCTGCCTCTGACCCGGCTGGTCGGCGACACCAACCAGGTCCGGCTCCGCCGCGTTTCGCACCGGGCCCGCAATCCCGCCAACCAAGCCGACACCGAGGAGCTCCGGATCATCGAGTGCTACCAAGAGATGCTGGCCGAAGGGGTGACCAACCTGGCGCCCGTCGTCGTCCAGCCCGCCACCAACCGCATCACCTTCTACGCGCCGATCGTCCTGAACAACCCGTTGTGCCTGGCCTGCCACGGTGAACCGGGCTCGACGCTCCTCCCCCAAGCCGCGGAACTGCTCCCGCAACTGTACCCGGAGGACCGGGCCACTGGCTTCCGGCTGGGTGATTTGCGGGGGTTGTGGCGGATCGATTTCACGCCGGAATCCCTGACCAACGCCTCGCCGGCCGGGGCGGAATTCCCGGCGGCAGCCGCCTCGCCGGGCAACTGAGACCAAGGCAGCCCCAGACAGCTCTTCCGAGCGGGTGGGCGTCGGGAAAAAAAGAAGTGGCGGGAGCGGCGGGGCTCGAACCCGTAACCTCTGCCGTGACAGGGCAGCGCTCTAACCAATTGAGCTACGCCCCCGCGGGCGGCGCAAAAAGTAGGCAAGAGCCACCGGGGCGTCAACCCCTCAGATGAGATTTTTTCCCGATTTGCCGCGTGGAGCGGGTGGGACGGGCACGCCGCCTCCGAATCAGGCCGTTTCGCCGCGGGTCACCCGCAGGAAGACTTCCTCCAACCCCAGCTCGTCCTCGCGGAACTCCAGCAGCCTGAACCCGCCTTTGACCAGCACCTCCGGCACGATCGCATGGTCCACCTCGTGGTCGGTCAGGGTGATGCGCAACCGGCCGTCCACTTCCTCGACCTCGCTGACCTCGGGCCGCTGGCGCAACAGCTCCGCCGCCTTCGCGGGGTCGTCGGCCACTCTGGCCCAAACGACGCGGCCGGGCGCCATCTGGTCGCGGACCCCCTGCACCGGGCCGCTGTAGATGAGCCGGCCTTTCTCGATGATGGCCACGCGGTTGCAGAGGCTTTGCAACTCGCTGAGGATGTGGGAGGAGATGATGATGGTTTTCCCCAGGCGCTGGAGTTCCTGGAGGATCGCCATCACCTCGATCCGGGCGCGTGGGTCCAGGCCGCTGGCCGGTTCGTCCAGCAGCAGGACCTTGGGATCGTGGATGAGCACGCGGGCCAGGCCGAGCCGTTGCTGCATGCCCCGGCTGAGGGCGCCGATCAGTTCGCCCCGTTTGTGCGTCAGGCCCACCAGTTCGAGGACGTCATTGACGGTCTGTTCGCGTCGGGCGGCCGGGATCTTGTAGCAGGCGCCGAAGAAATCGAGGTACTCGGTCACCTCCATGTCCTTGTACACGCCGAAGAAGTCCGGCATGTAGCCGATGATGTGACGGACGGCGTCGGCTTCCTTGACGATGTCGTGGCCCAGGACGGTGGCGGTGCCCTCCGAGGGTGCCAGGAAGGTCGCCAGGATGCGCAGGGTGGTGGTCTTGCCGGCGCCGTTCGAGCCGATGAACCCGAAGAGGTCGCCGCGGTAAACGGTCATGTCGAGCCGATCCACGGCCAGCGTCGTCCCATAACGGCGGGTGAGCTGGTGGGTCTGGACGGCGATTTCGGGAGGGGCGGCAGTCTCGTTCATGGCTGAGGGGAAGCGGTGGCGCCGGGACCGGTTGCGGGGTTCGGTTCGAACGCCAGACGGTAGAGGGTGTGACGGGCCATGCGCTTGACGGGGCGGCTGAGCCAGGGACGGCCGAAGGGGCCGTTTTCCGGCTGCCACGCCAGCAGCACCGCCTGGCCGCGGTCCAGCAACGGACTCAAGTCCAGCCCCGGCGGGTAAATCCATTGGCGGACGCCCGGCCCCGTGGTCACGACGCCGGTGGCATCGAGGAAGGAAAGCGCCGCCAGATTGCGCAAGCCGAGGTCCAGGCGCCCCATCTCGGTCGAGCCGAACGCCCGCCGCCGGGCGTTGACCGCCATCTGGAAGTTTTGCTGGACCAGGCTCATCAAGCCCGCCAGCGGTTCGCCCCTGTTGAGCGGGATCGGGAAAGTCCGGGTTCCCCCGGCCGCGACCCCGTCGAGGAACCACACCTTGCCGTTCCAGACCAAGGCGACTTGCGCCAGGGGATGCGGGGTGTGGTTTTCCACCACCAGACGCGGCGAATTCCCGGCGCGTTCCATCCGAACGGTCAGCGGCGGTTCGGCCGGCTGGGTCCAATCCGAGGCGTAGAGCAGGGTGGTCCAGACCGGCACCGACACGCGCGCCCGCAACTCGCGGTCGGTGTAAAGGGCCTCGATGTCACCGCCCGCGGACTGTCCGACCGCGCTGCCGAGGAATTCCGGGCGCAGCGTGGCCCTGGGGACGGGCGGTTGGATCTCGTAGCGTGCGTTGGCCGAGGAATAAAGCGCCCCGTAAGTGCGGCCGCGGAGTTGGGCCTCCCCGTTGACGGGGAGGATGTCCACCAGGTGCAGCTCGTTCCACTCGGTTTCGCCCGCGCGGAGCTTGTAGCCGATGAAGTAGATCAGCAGGGAGAAGAGGATCACGTAGGCCGGGAAGGTGATCCAGGTCAGGATCTGGCGGTTGATGCTCTTGAGCCAGAAATAGTCGATCGGGCCGATGACCAGCAGGTAAACCAGCAGCAGCACCAGGAGCCAGCCGACCGGCAGTTTGTGGATCTGGCGGCTTTCGATCATCGCGCCCACCACGCCATCGGCGCTGGCGCCGCCATAGAAGGTGCGGTTGGCCGTGCCGAGTTGGGCGCCCGGCACGTCGGCGAGCCGCGCCCAGAACCACGACCGGAGTTTCCACGACTTGAACGGTTCCCGTTCGGGGTTGAAGGCCAGCAGGGTGATCCGCCCCCGGCCCAAGGGGGCGGTCTGGATCCAGGGCGAGTCGGCCGGCCCCAACCACGGCTGGCCGGCCAGGGGGATCAGCTTGAATCGCGCGGCCTGGCTGTTCTCGAAGGTCGGATCGGGTTCAAGCCGCGGGTAAGGGTTGCGGAACGCACCGCCGGGCGTCGCCGGGTTCCTCGGGGTCCGCCCGGTCC
The DNA here is from genome assembly GCA_003695015.1 of Verrucomicrobiota bacterium. GTDB lineage: Bacteria > Verrucomicrobiota > Verrucomicrobiia > Limisphaerales > J093 > J093. The sequence goes on from RFJD01000457.1 coordinate 18,376, forward strand.
AGGAACCGAATTCCGGTTCGTCCGCGGGACCGTTGCGGAGCCACCTTTGGAAGACCTCCGCCACGCGGTTGGTGCTCAAGGGCCCGAACCGGCCGGGCAGCACGGCAGCCAGCCATGGGGCGCCGGCGAAATCCTGCGCCTGCTCGGGGGCGACGATCAGATGCCCGCCGCTGCGCACCCAGGTCAGCAGCGCTTCGGCCTGGGCCGGGGTCAGGGTCAGGGCGGTCTCGCTGTTGAGGTAGAGGCTGGTGAGGCCCTCGAGGGCCAGCGGGTTGTCGGGGAACAGTTCCGGCGTCAGCCGCGCCACTTGGGGCTTGGTTTCCTCGCGGGGCCCGGCCGGTTCGGGGAACTGCGGCATGCCGGCAAAGGTCCGCGGCAACGCGCCCATCAGGTGGGTTTCCCACGCCACGTCGCCGGCCCGCAGGTTGGGGCGCTCGGCCTGCACCCGGCCCGAGGCGTCCCGCAACACCGCCCGCCACGAGGTGTAGCGGCTGGAGGCGAAGACCGGCAGGGAGAAGCGCTTGCGGGTGTTGGAGGGCAGCTCGACCGGGAACCGGATCACCTGATCCCCGCCCAGATGCCGCTGGCGCAGCTCGAAGACGGCGTCAAAGGCCGCCCCGTCGTTGTACACTTCGCAGGCGACCGGAAACCACGCGGCCTCGCGGACCAGGCCGTCGTTGGCCCCGCTGCTGCCGTACCCCACGAAAACGTCGAACTGCAGCTCGGCCCGGGCGAGCAGCGCCAGCGGGAGCCAGACTGCCGCCAGCAGCCAAGCCGGCCGGAAGGCGGCGGGTCGGCGGCGCAGGCCGCTGATTGGACGTCGGGACGAACCCATGGGGACTGTTGTTTTCAATGCCGGTTGACCGCGACCTTTTAGCCGGTCGGGTCGCGCCCGGCAATTCCTTTCCGGCGGATCGTCCCGGCGTTGCGGTGGCGGCCGGCCGCACCCCCGCCGGCCTCACTCGCTGATCCGCTCGTAGAAGGCGGCGATGTCCTCGCGGGGTTCGGTGTCGTAGTAGGCGATCGCCGCCCGGGGGTGTTGGTTGAAGTGGCCGGTGAGCATGTAGGCCAGGTCGAAGCCCCAGTGCATTTTCTCGCGCATGGGGAGGATGTGGTCCTGGACGCACTTGAGCACCGGCACCAGATCGTACTTCGGGTTGTGCAGGAAGCTGAGGAGCAACTCGGTGAGGCAGTTGCCGGCGCCGCGGCCCAGGCCGGCCATGGTGCAGTCCAGCCGGTTGGCTCCCAGGATGATGGCCTCGATGGTGTTGGCGAAGGCCAGTTGCATGTTGTTGTGGGCGTGGATGCCGACGTCCTTGCCGGCCTCCTTGCAGTAGCCGAGGTACTTCTTGACTAGGTAGCGGATCTGTTCGCTGTACAGGGAGCCGAAGCTGTCCACCACGTAGATCGCGTCGGCTTCGGATTCGACCAGGATTTCCAAGGCTTCGTTGAGTTCGCGGTCCGGCACCGTCGAAACGGCCATCAGGTTGATGGTGGTTTCGTAGCCCATGTCATGGGCGTGTTTGACCATGTCCAAGGCGGTGGGGATCTGGTGGACGTAGCAGGCGACACGGACCAGATCGATGACGCTGTCCTTCTTGGGGCCGATGTCGGTCTTGTAGTCGGTCCGTTCGGCGTCTGCCATGACCGAGAGCTTCAGGTCGGTGGGGTTGTCGCCGACGATACGGCGGATGTCCTCCTCCCGGCAGTACTTCCAGCAGCCGAACTCCCCGAGCACGATGTTGCGGCGGGAAGCCTTGTAGCCCATCTCCATGTAGTCGATGCCCGCGGCGACGCAGGTCTCATAGACGGCCTTCACCACTTCGTCGGGGAACTGGTGTTTGTTCATCAGGCCGCCATCGCGGATGGTGCAGTCCAGCACCTTGATCTCGGGCCGGTAACCGAGCCAGCGGCCGGCCGGGGATTCCTTGCCTTTTGCAGCAGTCATGATCGGTCTTTCGTTCTTGGAAATCGGCGCCCCTGCCGCCAAACGGCGGCGGATGCGGCGGCAAAGTCTGCCCCGTCGCCCGCCGGCCGAACAGCGCAAAATCCGGCGGTGGCTGGTCCGCGTTGGATGCGTGGGCCACGCTCGGTGCAGGCTGGAAGCCCGCCCCACCAATCGGACGGCGGCCGGTCCGCGGGGGAAGCGGGGGCCGGGAAACGGCTTGTCGATGGGGCGGGGTTGGCCCGATGCTGGGGCCATCCGAATCGGGCAAAGCTATGACCACACGTTATCTGGCTTGTGATCTGGGGGCCGAGAGCGGCCGGCTCATGCTGGGCACGCTGGAGTCCGGACGCCTGCGGCTGGAGGAAGTGCACCGGTTTCCGACCGGCGCCACCGAGGCGGCGGGTTCGCTGCACTGGGACATCGAACGCTTCTTCGGCGAGGTGCGCGAGGGATTGCGCCGGGCGGCCGCGGCGGGCCCCATCCGGGCCGTGAGCACCGATTCCTGGGGGGTGGACTACCTGTTGTACGATGAGGCGGACCGGATCATTCCGCCGGTGTACCACTACCGGGATCCGCGCTGTGAACGGGGTGTGCAGCAGGTCTATTCCCGGGTGAGTTGGGAGGAGATCTTTGCCGAGACGGGCATCCAGTTCATGCCCATCAACACCCTCTTCCAGCTCGGGGCGGAAACGCCGGAGCGGCTGCAACGGGCGCGGCGCATTTTGGGCATCGGGGACGGGTTCAACGCCTGGCTGAGCGGCGTCCACAAATGGGAAACCTCGCTGGCCAGCACGACGCAACTGTACGAGCCGCGTTCCCGGCAGTGGTCGGCCAAACTGCTGGCGGCCGTGGGTGTCCGGCCGGAGCAGATGGGAGAAGTGGTGGCTTCGGGCACGGTGTTGGGCCCCATGCGGGAGGAACTGGCGGCCGAGACCGGTCTGCAGGGAGTCCAAGTGGTGGCCGGTTTGTCGCACGACACCGGCGCGGCGGTGGCGGCGGTCCCGGCCCAGGGCCAACGATGGGCCTACCTCAGCTCGGGCACTTGGTCGTTGATGGGCGTCGAGCTGCCCGAGCCGGTCATCAACGACACCTGCCGGGAGTTGAATTTCACCAACGAACTGGGTTACGGCGGCACCGTCCGCCTGCTGAAGAACATCATCGGCCTGTGGCTGGTGCAGGAATGCCGCCGGGCCTGGGCGGCCGCCGGCCAGGAAATGGATTATGCGACCCTGACCCAACTGGCCACGGAGGCTGCGCCGTTCCGGGCCTTGATCAACCCGGCCGACGCACGGTTCCTGCCGCCGGGCGGGATGCCGGAGCGCATCCAGGCCTTCTGCCGCGAGACGGGGCAGCCGGTTCCGGAAACCCCGGGCGCCATCGTCCGGTGCGTCCTGGAAAGCCTGGCCCTGTTGTACGCCGAGACGATGGACCAGTTGAGCCGGCTGATCGGCTGGCGACCCGAGTGCCTGCACATCGTCGGCGGCGGCTCGCGCAACCGGTTGCTCAACCAGCTCACCGCCGACGCCCTCCAGATGCCGGTGGTCACCGGCCCGGTCGAGGCCACCGCCGCCGGCAACGTCCTGGCGCAGGCGATGGCGCTGGGGGAGGTCGGTTCCCACGCCGAGGCCCGCGAGGTGGTGCGGCGGTCCTTCGAGCTGGCTCGGGTCGAGCCCGGCCCCGCCGGGCCATGGGCGGAGGCCCGGGATCGATTCCGGCGGTTGGTCGGGGGTTGAGCCGCCCCGCCGCGGAGGAACGGCCCATGCGGTGTTTCGTCACGGGCGCCACCGGCTTCATCGGCGCCAATTTGGTCCACCTCCTCAACGAAGCCGGCCACTCGGTGCGTGCCCTGGTCCGGCCCGGCAGCGACACGCGGGGATTGGAGGGGGCGGAGTGGGAGCCGGTTCAGGCGGACCTGCTGGACGAGGCGGCGTTGGCCCGGGCAATGGCCGGGTGCGACTGGTGTTTCCACGTAGCGGCCAGCTACCACCTCTGGCTGCCGGATTACCGGCCGATGTACGCGACGAACGTGGACGGCACGCGCACGGTGCTCCGGGCGGCCCGGCGGGCCGGCTGTTCGCGTGTGGTTTACACCAGCACGGTCGGCGCGCTGGCGGTGCCCAAGCCGGATGCCCGGGGCCGGCTGGTTCCCACCGACGAAACCCGTCCCGCGCCGCTCGCCCAAGTCGTCAAGAATCCTTACAAGCACTCGAAATGGCTGGCCGAGCAGGAAGCTTTGAAGGCCGCCGGTGAGGGGGTGCCGGTCGTCATCGTCAACCCCACCGCGCCGGTCGGCCCCCGCGACGTCAAACCGACCCCCACCGGCCGCATCATCCTGGATTTCCTGCATCGGGCCATGCCGGCCTACCTGGACACCGGGTTGAA
>RFJD01000458.1 GCA_003695015.1 Verrucomicrobiota bacterium
GCAAATGGGGCGTCATGCCTGGACAACCCGAGCGCCCTGCAGGGAAGGGCGATCCGATGGCGAGAGTCGGGTCGCCGGTGCGGCTACGCCTTCTGATCCCGGAGGCCGAATGGCACAGTTCCACATGGCGGATGGGGATGCACGCCCCGCGATGTCGGGATGGAGACTCTCCGCCGGTGGGTGGATTCCGATGGGGAAGGACGCGGGGCGGCAGTCGTTCCGGGCCGCGCTCCCGGCTGGGGGTGGTGTTGGGCATGGTGGTTCTGGTGGGGGTGGGCCGGCCATTGCGGGTGCGAACGGCCGATGCGCCGCATGATTTCAACTGCCTGGACTGTCACCAGACCCACTACCTGAACGGCAACCCGTTCACGTCGATCGAGGGGGCCGCGAACGTCTGCCTGAGCTGCCATCAACCGGGAGGGTTGGCCTCGGCGCACGGTTGGACGGCGGGAGAGCAGGCCGAATTGTGGGCGGGCTTGCCGGAGCAGTTGGCGGAGCGGGGGAGGTCTCATCGCTGGGACGCCGGTCCGACGGGCCGGGTGGTGGCGTTGGGAGCGGCGCCGCCGGAAGCGATCAGGCCGGGCGGCGATTACCAGGGGCGTTATCCCCGGACCTATCGGATCACCATCACCGCCGGCGGCGCGCTGGGCGAGGCGACGTTTGCCTGGGAAGGCAGCGGGCCGGACGGCGGCGCCGGTTCCGGCGTGACGGCCGCCGGGGCGGCGTTGGACGAGGGGGTGACGGTGGATTTTGCCGAGCGCACTTATCGCCCTGGCGAGGCGTGGGAACTGCGGGTGCGACCCGATCTGGCCGAGCCCACGGCGCCGGAGTTGCTGGCCAAGATGCACGAGGGGCGGATGACCTGTTCGACCTGCCACAACCAACATTCCCAAGCCCATGACCCCTTCGACCCGGACGCGCCGGCCTCGGGCGAGGGGCGGCACTTGATGCGCATCGACAACGCGGTGTGCCAGTTGTGCCAGGAATGCCACGGGGCACGGTTCGTGACCGAAAGCGCGGCCGGATCGCACCCTGTCGGAGTGGCCGTCCCGGGGACGGACCGGTTTCATGAACCGGCCTCCCTGCCGCTGGACGCGGTGGAAGGCAAGGTGCGCTGTCTGACCTGTCACCAGATGCACGACGCCCCGGCAGACGACGGCCGGTTGCTGCGGATGGCGCGGCAGAATGACTTGTGCGCCGAATGCCACGCCACGGTGGATGTGGCCACACCGGCCCTGCACTTGGATCCGGTCAACGGCCCCCTGTGGCCGGGTGGCAAGCACGGTTCCACCAAGCCGGCCGATCCCGACCCCGAGCACCGCGGCGCCTGCAGCAACTGCCACCGTGTTCACGGGTGGCCCGACGCCGCGGATCCCGCCGCGGACTATCCGACTCTGTTGGTCGAGCGGGAGGAGAACCTGTGCTACACCTGCCACGACGGCACCGGTCCCGGCTCCGACGTGCTGGCGTCGTTCCGCCAGCGTTACACCCATCCGGTCAACATCAGCGGGCGCCATCAACCTCGCGAAAGCGACGGGGCGGCGTTTGGCACGGCGAACCGCCATGCCGAATGCGTGGATTGCCACAATCCGCACCGACTGACCGCGGCGACCGGCCCGGTCGTGGCCCCTTCGGCCTCGCCCGCCAACCAGGGCGTTTCCCGCGTGGCGGTCAGTTACGCCGGTGTCGGCCAGGCCAGTTATCTCTTCAAGGACGAAACCGCCCCCGGCGAGGTGCGCGAGTACGAGCTCTGCTTCAAATGCCACTCCGGCTGGACCACCCAACCGGCCGGTCAGGAGGACCTGGCCCTCAAGCTCAATCCCCGAAACCCCTCCTACCACCCGGTGATGGCCGCGGGAAAAAACACCAACATCCGCGCCGGCGCCTTCGTGAACGGGTGGCGGGGCACGAGTCTGACGCTCTGCAGCGACTGCCACGGCAGCAACAACCCCTCCCTGCCGGGCGTCCATGGATCGGACTTCCCGCACCTGCTCCAGGCCTCCTACACCCCCAGCAGCTCGAAGCGCACGATGTCCCGCACCGAGCTTTGCTTCCGCTGCCACAATTACGACACCTACGCGAACCGCTCGGCCAGCAACACGGTCAAGGGCTACAGCCGGTTCAACCCGCCGGCCTTCAAGAAGGGGCACACCTTCCACGTGGGCGAAAAACGCTATCCCTGCTACGCCTGCCATGAAACCCACGGGTCAACCACCCGACCGCACCTGATCGTCACCGGCCGGTCGCCGGGCATCCGGACCTACTCGGAAACCAGCACCGGCGGCTCGTGCAATCCCTCCTGCCACGGAAACAAAACCTACAAGATCAACTACAGCCGATGAACCCGTTGCCCTTCCAACCGGATGCGGGGGCCCGCCGATCGCGCCGGTCCTGCGGGAGCCTTCTCCTCGCCGCCCACCTCGTGCTGCCGGCTTTGCGGGCCGGTTCCGCCGGCGTTCCCTTGGGACCTGTGGGGGAACCGTTGCGTGCCCCGGCCCGCGTCGCCGTCGATGCCGCCGGCCGGCTGTGGGTGGCCGACGTCGCCGCCGGCGAGGTGCTGGCCATCGACCTTTCGCAACGCACCGCCACCCGGCACGGGGGTTTGGCCCGGCCGCTGGGCTTGGCCGTGGACTCCGCCGGCCGGGTGTATGTGGGGGAAGCCGCCACCGGCCGGGTCCGGGTTTTCGGGCCGGACTGGTCCGAGCTGGCGCCCCTCGGCGCCGGGGCGGGCGAGTTCCAACTCCCCGGGCACCTGGCGGTCGAGGAAACCGATGGCCGCGTGACCGTGCACGTCAGCGACGGCGCGGCCCACGTGGTGAAAAGTTACGTGGACGGCGCCTTGGTCCGAACCTTGGGCGGTCCCGGTGCCGGAGCGGCGGACGGGCAGTTCAACTTCCCGGCCGGATTGTGGGTCAGCCCGGCCCATGAGTTGTTCGTGGTCGATCAGAACAACCACCGGGTGCAGGTGTTCGGTCCGGACGGCGCCTGGCGGCGGAGTTTTCCGATCAGCGACGGCGGTCTGGGCGACCGGGCCCAGGGCCTTGCCGGCGACGGCCAGGGACGGTTGTTCGTGGCGGACACGTTCCAAGGCTTCGTCCGGGTGTTCACCGAATCCGGCCAGGAGACCGGGACGGCGGGCGACTACGGGGATCGGATGGGCGCGTTGCGTTCGCCGGCGGGCGTGGCTTGGCTGGGCGGGGAGCGGCTGGCGGTGGCTTCGCTCAACACCGGCCGCGTCGAGCTGTTCAGCCTCGGCGGCGGGCCGCGGATCTGGATTCAGTCCGCCGCCGGCGGCCACTTGGTGCTTCACTGGGATGGCGCGCTGTACGAGCTGCGTTGGGCGCCTTCGCTGGCGGGTCCCTGGGAACCAGTTGCGGCGGAGGGCATCCACACCGTGACGCCGGATCCGGCTCGTCGGGCCGCCTTTTACCGCTTGGAACGCCGGCCCTGATACCCTGGTTGCCGAATGCAACCAACCGGAGGCCGTCCCCCCCGCGGACGGCCTCGTTTGCTCGGAAACCGGATTCGCCAGCGTCCCCCCAAGGGGGGTGAGCTCATTCTCCTCCGGAGGGCGGCGGTTCAACCGGTTCCGCAGAGCGCGCCTCGAGCAACGCATGCCAGATGGCGCCGATTTGCCGCGTGGGGTCGCCGTCCAACACCTCCGGCAACACCGGCCGGCCTTCCGGCCAGAAGGAGGGCATCCGCGTGCCCGGCCGAAACTTGACCGGGTCTTCCAAGTACCGCCGGAACCACGGCCATTGCAGCCGCCGGCCGGTCCATGC
>RFJD01000459.1 GCA_003695015.1 Verrucomicrobiota bacterium
CTCGAGAAGATCAAGATCGACCGCCACCGCGTGGACCTCGCGCGTCTCGGACCCGACACCGTCGAGGAGCCGGCCATCAGCGGCGGCTACATCTTCAAGAAGGACAAGGACAGCCCGGGCGACCGCAACTTCAGCACCCGCGGCGGCGCCGGTTTCGGGGCCCAACGCCTCAAGTTCCACGACCCCAAACCCGACGAAATCACCCCCGCCCAGCAGCAATGGCTCCGGAACCACCTCATCGCCTTCGAGGAGGCGCTTTACGCCCCGGACTGGCTCAGCCGCACCGGCGAGCGCCGCTACACGCACTACATCGACGTGGCCTCCTTTGTGGACAACCACTGGATCGTCGAGTTCAGCAAGCAAATCGACGGCTACCGGCTCAGCAACTACTTCTCGAAGGACCGCGGCGGCCCCATCCGCATGGAGCCGATCTGGGACTGGAACCTCAGCTTCGGCAACGCCAACTACCTCCAAGGCGAGCGTCCCGAGGGCTGGTACTGGCCGCTCATCAACGCCAATCAGCACATCTGGCTCCGCCGCCTCATCGCCGGCACGCCCGCCCCCGACGGCCAGCAAGGCGACCCCGACTTCAACCAGGCCATCGCCGACCGCTGGTCGGTTCTCCGAACCAACATCCTCGCCGCCTCGAACGTCTTGGCCCGGATCGATGAACTGGCCGCCCTGCTGGCCGAGGCCGTCCCCCGCGAATTCGCCCGCTGGCCGCGCCTCGACACCTACGTCTGGCCCAATCCGCCGCTGTACATCCAACCCTCCTGGGAGCGGATCATCGCCAACAAGAAGGAGTGGATCCGCCAACGGTTCGACTGGATCGACCGGCAATTCCTCCAAGCTCCGACGCTCAACCGCCAAGGCGGCCCGGTCCCGGCCGGCTTCAAACTCCGGCTGGAAGCGCCGTCGGGGCTGATCTGGTACCGCCTCGACGGTCGCGATCCGCGCGCTCCCGGCGGCGGCGTGACGCCGGGAACGATGCTTTACCGCCGCCCCTTCCCGCTCACCAACAACGTCCGCCTCGTGGCCCGCGTCCGTTCGGGAACCAGCTGGAGCGGCCCGACTGCGGCCACCTTCGTCACCCACCCGCCGCGGTTGCGCGTGGCCGAAATCATGTTCCACCCGGCGCCAAGGTCCCCGGGCAGTTCATGGACCGACGAGGACTTCGAGTTCATCGAGTTGCTCAACGCCGGTCCGGAGCCGCTCCGGCTGGACGGCTGGCAGATCACCGGCGGCGTCCGGTTCACCTTCGCGCCGGAAGCCGGACGTTGGTTGGCGCCCGGCGAACGGGTTGTCGTTGCCGCCCAACCGTCCGCGTTTCGGGAACGGTACGGCGAGGCGGTCGCGGTGGTGGGGCCTTGGGAAGGCCGGTTGGCCAACGAGGGCGAAACGATCCGCCTCGTCGGGCCGATGCTCGAGGAAGCGCAGACCGTCCGCTACCACCCTGAGGGATTCCCCGCCGCCGACGGCCCCGGCTTCAGCCTGTTGCCGGCGGAGGATGACCCGGCCCGCTGGCCCGCCGAAGCGGACCGGCCATCGGATTGGCGGGCCGGCTGGGTCTGGCTCGGCACCCCGGGCGCACCCGATCCACCCCCGCCCGCACTGCCGCCGGTCGTCGTCAACGAGGTCCTCGCCAATCCCCTCCCGCCGGCCCGGGCCGCCATCGAGTTGCACAATCCGGCCGACACCCCGGCCGACGTTTCCGGCTGGTTCCTCTCCGACGACCCGCACATGCCCAAGTACCGGCTGCCGGAAGGAAGCGTCATCCCGCCCGGCGGTTTCCTGGTCGTCACCGCCGATCAGTTCCACCCCGGAACCGGCCAGCCGTGGGAGTTCGGCTTGGATGATCGCGGTGACGACGCGTTCCTCTTCTCGGCCGATGCGGACGGCCGTCTCACGGGGCGCGTCCACGGATTGCGCTTTGGCGCCAGCCCGCCCGGCCTCACCTACGGCCGCTGGCTCGATGCCGCCGGCCGCGAATCGAGCATTCCTCTCGATCATCCGACCCTTGGCGGGCCCAATGCCACCCCGCGCATCGGTCCCGTGGTCATGAGCGAGATCATGTACCACCCACCCGAGGTCTTCGCCAACGGCCGCTTCTGGGACGCCCCGGAAAACGAGTACCTCGAATTGTTGAACGTCAGCGACCAGGCCGTCCTCCTTCACGACCCCGCCCAACCGGACGCCGCTTGGGCCCTCCGCGGCGGCATCGCCTTCACCTTTCCTCCCGGCACGCGCCTCGATCCGGGCGAACGCCTGTTGGTCGTCGGCTTCGACCCCGCCGCCGATCCGGACCAATCGGCCTCCTTCCGCACCCTCTACGACGTGCCCGAATCAACCCGCCTTCTCGGCCCATGGACCGGCAAGCTCGACAACCGCGGCGAGGCGATTGAACTGGTCCGCCCGGAAGCCCTCGACCCCGCCGAAACGCCTCCCTCTCATGCTCCGGTGGTCATCGACCGCGTGGCCTACGAAGACCGCGCACCTTGGCCGGCCGGGGCCGATGGCGCGGGTGCGGCCCTTCAACGCCAACCGGAAAACGCCTTCGGCGATTCACCGGCTTCCTGGTTCGCCGCCACCCCCACACCCGGCCGCCCGGCCCTCTCAGGCCCGCTGCCCCGGATCCTTCAGGGGCCTTCCGACGCCGTCGTCGCCGCGGGCCGACCGCACACCTTGGAAGTCCGGACCCAGGGCGACCCGCCGCTGCGCTATCAGTGGCGGCGGAACGACGAAAACCTTCCCGGCGCCACCGAACCCCGCCTCACCGTCACCGGCGCCCCGGCGGACTCCGGCCGCTACACGGTCGTCGTGGCCAACGCCTTTGGCGCCGTCGAGTCCGATCCCGCCACCGTCCGCGTCGTCCCTGTGGAACTCGACACCGACGCCGACGGCATCACCGACCTTTACGAGCTGACGTATGGATTGAATCCCGTGGATTCGTACGACGACGGCAATGACCCGGATGCCGACGGCCTCGACAACCTCGCCGAGTTCATCGCCGGCACCAACCCGCAGGACGCCTCCAGCCGGCTGCACTTCGAGCGAATCGAGCTGGGCATTCGCGTGGCGCTGCATTTCCGCGGGGCCTACAACCGGGCCTACCGCGTGGACTTCCGGCCGGCCCTGACCACCGGCGCCTGGCAGCCTCTCTTCACCGTGCCGGTCGCCGACCCCGCCGATCTGCGGCTCCGGCCCCTCGTCGTGACCGATCCGGTTCCCATTCCGCCTCC
>RFJD01000083.1 GCA_003695015.1 Verrucomicrobiota bacterium
GACCCCCGCCAGACCGCGCGCCAGCGAACCCGCCCCGCCCGGCCAGTGCGCCACCAACGCGATGATCAGGATCATCAACAGGTCCTGCACCAGCAGCACGCCCAGCACCAGGCGGCCGAAGGGCTCGAACATCTGCTGTCGTTGCTTGAGGTGATGCACCACCACCAGGGTGGAACTCGTCGCCAGCGCCACTCCGAGGTAGCCGGCCGACACCAGATCGAAACCCAGGGCGCGCGCCACCACGAAGCCCGTTCCCGCCACCAGTGCGAACTGCGCGCACCCCACCCACAACACCGCCCGCCAGTACTGCCGGAAACGGGCGGGATCCAGTTCCAACCCCGCCGAAAACACCAGCACCGCCATCGCCAGCTCGAAGGCGTCCCGCACCAGCTCGTCCTGCGGCAACGCGCCCAACGCCGCGGCCAGCGACCCGCCCACCAGCCACACCGGGATCAGCGAAATCCGCGTCGCCCGGGCCACCGCGCAGCCCGCGCCCGCAATCAGCAGGATGATCGCCAGACTGGTCATGACGGCAACAAGCCCGCCTCCTGCAACAGGCGGTTCTGGAGTTTGATCCCGTCCACCTTCGGGATGATCAGGTAGCGGACGTCCGCCAACAGCAGGTTGTCCACCACCGAAAGGTCCACCACATGGATGGCCGCGGGCACCCCCGCCTCGCGGGCCCGATGAGCCAGCAGGTCGTTGGTCGGCTCGATCTGCAAGGCGGACACCAGCAGCCGCGCGCCGGCGAGGTTGGCTTCCTCGAGCACCGACAGGTACTCGGCATTGCCCAGCAGGCAGCGGGCAGGCAGGCCCTCCAGTTTGGCCGGATCGGTGTCGATGGCCACCACCGGCACCCCCCGCTCATGCAACCGGCGCACGATCGCCCGCCCCAGCGTGTTCATGCCCACCACGATGACGTGCCCCTCCGGACGCGCCGCCGGGCGGTCCTCCGGCGCCATGGGCGTCCCGCGCGGCAGCCAGTGCAACCACCGCCATCGTCCCAGCCGCCACCAAAGCCCCTCCTGAAAACTCATCAGGCAGGCCGAAACCGGCATCGAGATCAAGCCCACCATCCCGACCACCGCCATGACGTCCCGGCCCACCCAGCCGACCTGCTCGGCAATGACCGCCAGCACCAGCGAAAACTCGCTGATCTGCGCCAGCGCCAGCGCGCCAAAGGCCGCCGTCCGCCGGTCGTACCGCAACGCCATGAACACCCCGCCGCTCAGCGCCAATTTGCCCACCACCGCGAAACCAGCCAGCGCCACCGCCGCCATCCAACGTCCTTCCAGTGCCCCCAGCGGCATCTGGATTCCGAAGGACACGAAGAACAGCGCCACGAAGAAGTTCATCAGCGGATGCACCCGGCGGCGCAGATCGTGGTTCCATGGCAGTTGGGCCAACCCCACCCCGGCCAGAAAACCGCCCACTTCCGGCGAGAGGTGCAGCGCATGGGCCGCCATGACGATCAGGAAACACCAGCCCAGACTCCAGACCAGCAGCGTTGTGGGCGACCGCGCGGCCCAGGCGAAGGGTTTCGGCAACAGGCGTGCCGCCGTCCACAACACCGCCGCCACCAGGAACCCCAGCCCGCCAAAGGTGAAAACCAGCTTCTTGGCGAGGGCGCCCGCCGTGAACGCCGCACCACTTCCGAGCACGCCGGCCAGCGTCAGCAACACGATCACCGCCAGGTCCTGTTGCAGCAACACCCCCACCGCCAGCCGGCCCGCCAGCGTGTCGAGCTGGCGTTTTTCCTCGAGCACCTTCACCACCACGACCGTGCTGCTGAAGGTCAGCGCCGCCCCCAGGAACCAGGCTGTGCCGCCCGTGAACCCGAGCACGCGGGCGACCAGCCAGCCCGCGGCCAGCGTGGCCACCATTTGCCCGCCACCGGCCGCCGCCACCCGCCAGCCCAGGCCCTTGAGCTTGTCGAGGCTCAGCTCCAGCCCCACCAGGAACAGCAGCAGCACGATGCCAGTCTCGGCGATCCCCTGCACCGAGGGCGTGATCTGCACCCAGCCGGTCCACGGCCCCAACACCAACCCGGCCACCAGGTAGCCCAGAATGCCCGGCAGCCGCAGCGCGCTCATCAACGCGCCCGCCACCGCCGCGGCGGCCACCATGGCCGCCAGTTGATTCACAAAAGTCGTTTCCACCATCAACCTCGCCGCGGGTGTCACGCGGCGCCCGAACGGTTGGGATTCGCCGGCTCAGGATGCACGTGATCCGGCCTCACCGGCAAGCCGCCATGCCCCGCCGGCCGGAAACCTCGCCGGCAAAGGGTGAGGGAAAAGCGGCCGGACCGCCCGGCAGCCCGGGATCAGGCCAACCCCACCAAGGCCATCATCCCGTTCAACGTGCCGATGGTGCAGACGTGCAACAGGCGTTGAACGATGGGAAACTGGATCAGCACGATCAGGATCAGAAACCCATACCGCGCGATGCTAAGGTAGAGTTCCTCGGTCATTCCGCTGGCATGGCGCAACACGTGCGACCCGTCCAACGGCGGCACCGGGATCAGGTTGAAGAAGCAGAGGAAAAGGCTCAACTGGGCCAGCGTAACGGCGATCTCGGCCAGGGAACCCGCTCCGCCGGCCAGCAACAACCGGGCCAGCACCACGGCGCCGAGCGCCAGCAGGATGTTCATGCCCGGCCCGGCCAAGGCAATGAGCGTGTCCTGCACCCGCCGGTGGCGGAGGTTGCTGGGATTGACCGGCACGGGCCGGCCCCAGCCGATGATGAAACCGGCCAGAGCCGAGTTGGCGGCCGCCAGTCCGAAAGCCAGCAACGGCAGCAGCACCGTCCCCACCGGATCCATGTGAACGATGGGATTCAGCGAAACCCGCCCCTGCATCCGCGCCGTGTCGTCCCCGCACTTCCATGCCACCCACGCATGGGCCGCCTCATGAAAAGTGATGACGATCAACAGGCAGATGTACAGCAGCAGACTGTCGATCAACACGTTCGCATTCATCAGCGCGCGCAACCTAGCACAGGCCCAAGCCGCCCGCAGGCGAAAGCCGTCGCCCCGGCCGCTCCCCCTTCGCGCCATCGCCCTTCAACCCCTCACGTTCCACCCCCGCACCCTTCCTCCCGATCTCCGCGGTAGCTGCGGCTCATCGCGGTTTTCCGTCCCAATACCGCCGGGCCTCTTCCAAGGCCGCCGGGGTGCCAATGTCCCAGACCCGGCCCGGCAGGCGCCACGCGTAAACCGGTTCCCGTTCGCAGAGCCAGCTCATGAAGTGCCCGGGCGCATCCGGTTGGCCGCCTTCCACCAGATACTCACCCACCCGGGGAACCACCGCGCCCGGCAACAGGTACAACGGCGGTACGGCCCAACAGCTCGGCGGGTCGGCCGGCTTCTCGTGGAAGCGCAACACCCGCAGATCCGCCCCCAGTTCCGCCACGCCCGTGCGGCGCAGCCGGGCCGGATCGCGCACGGGGTGGACGCCCACGTGCGCCGCGCCCCGCAACCGAAAGGCGTTGAGGAAGCCGTGCAGCGGGAACTCGAGGATGTTGTCCGCCGCGGCCACCAGCAGGTCCTCCCACAACCCGGCCCGTTCGATCGCCAGTTGCAGGTCGCCCACCGCACCCAGCCGGGTCTCGGGCGACGTGGTGCCGTCGTCCAGAAGCCAGACCCGTTCCCGCCGCTCCCCCGCCTGTTGGCGCCAGCGGTCGAAGTGCGGGTAAAACCGGCGGTTGCTCACCACCCAGACCAAGTCGAGCCCGGGCAGCTCGAACAGACGGTCCAACAACCGGTCCAGCAGCGTCCGGCCGCCCACCTCCAGCAGCGGCTTGGGGAAATCCCGCGTCAGCGGATGAAGCCGGGTCGCATACCCGGCCGCCAGTACGACCGCTTTCATTGGACGCACGCTCCGTCCGCCGCCTCGACGATCACATGGCCGGCCCGCTCCGCCCACGCCGGCTGCCGTTGCCGGTAAGCGGCCATCACCTCGCGGGCGGTGGCCTCCGCCCGCTCCGGCTCCACCAAGGCCACGCAGCAACCGCGGAACCCCGCCCCGCTGAAGCGCGCCCCCAACACCCCGGGCGTCGCCACCAACAACCGGTACAGGTCGATCAACGGCTCGCTGCCGCACTCGTAGTTCTCGATCGAACTGCGACCCGATTCGGTCATCAACCGCCCGAACCGGGCCCAATCCCCGGCCGCCCACGCCTCGACGCCCTCCGCCACCCGACGCATCTCCTCGAAGAAATGCCGGGCCCGCCGGGCGGGGGCGCCGGCGAGTCGATCCGCCCAACGGGCGTATTCCTCCGGCGTCACCAGGCCCAAACGCGGCCGCTCCGCCCGCCGGCCGGCGGCTTCGAGCAACACCCGGGCCGCCGCCTCGCACTCCGCCACCCGCTGGTTGTAGCCGGTGGCCAGAATCGCCCGTGTCACTCCGGAAAGCGCCACCAGCCAGCGGGGTTGTTCCACGCCGGAAGGAGCCGGAACCCGCCGCACCGCCGCGGCCGCCCCGCCACCGGCCTCGAACCGGCGGCAGTCGATCACCGTCAAATGACGCCGCCGGGAAAACAGGATGGCGGACTGATCCAGGATGCCGTTGCGCAGCCCCAGGTATCCGTTCTCGATCGCCTGATCGAGCCGGACGTTGTCCTCGGGCGCGACCTCCAGCCCGTTGACCGTCTCCAGCGCCAGCAGATAGGCCAGGCCCACCGACGCCGAGCTGCTCAGACCCGCCTCGGTCAGCTCGCCGGATGTCACCCCCGCAAAACCGCGACGGAGGCGCCAGCCCGATTGTTGCAACGCCTGCACCGCGCCTCGCAGATAGTCGCCCCAGTCGCCCCGGGCCGGCGGGGGCGGTTCGTCCACGCGCAGCCGCACCTGGCCCTCATGCCCCAGGCGGCTCACCGCCACCTCCGGCCGGTCCCACGGCCAGAAGGCCAGCCAGGTGCCGCGGTCGATCGCCAACGCCGTCACCGTGCCCAGTTGATGATCGATGTGCGCGCCCAACGGACAAATGCGGTAAGGCGACCACACGAAACGCAGCGCCCCGGCCGGCGCCCCGTGAAGTCGGATCAATGCCCCGGCCGCCTGTTCCTGCGGCGGCGTCCAACTGGTGGCCTGCTCGGTCATGGACCGCCCAGCCTGCCTTGATCGCCGCGCTTGGGCAAATGCGTTCCCGCCGCCGTTGCGCTCCCGCCGCCGGCCCCGGACTCGACCCCGGCCGGCGCTTTCCCTAAGCTCCCGCCGGCATGAACGATCCTCGCTTTACCGATCTGGCCCGTGTGTTGGTGCGGTACTCGACCGCCCTGAAACGCAACGACCGCGTCCTGCTGGACCTGACCGATGTGCCCGACGAGTTCGCCGTCACGTTGATCCGCGAAGTCCGGGCCGCCGGCGCCATCCCGGTGGTCGAGGTCCGCCATTCCCGCGTCACCCGGGAGATCGTGCGCGACACCAACGAGCCGCACGCCCGCCTGCTGCGCGACCTCGAGCTGAATCGCATGCGCAAGATGCAGGCCTACATCGCCGTCCGCGGCAGCGACAATGCCAACGAGATGTCGGACGTGCCCTCCGATCGGCTCCAACTGTTCAACCGCACCCTCCGCCCGGTCCTCAACTACCGGGTCAACCGCACCCGCTGGGTCGTCCTCCGCTGGCCCACCCCCAGCATGGCCCAGGCCGCCAACATGAGCACCGAGGCGTTCGAGGACTTCTACTTCCGGGTCTGCACCATGGACTACGCGAAGATGGCCAAAGCCAGCAAGGCCCTCCAACGCCGCATGGCCCGGGCCGACCGCGTCCGCATCACCGGCCCCGGCACCGACCTCGAACGCCGCACCCAGGACATGCGCCCGGTGATCTGCGCCGGCGACCGCAACATCCCCGACGGGGAGGTCTTCTCCTGTCCCGTCAAGGACTCCGTCAACGGGGTCATCCAGTTCAACACCCCCACCCTCTACGCCGGCACGCGCTTCGAAAACGTGCGGCTCGAGTTCCGCGACGGCCGCGTCGTCCAGGCCACCTCCAGCAACACCCGGCGGCTCAACGAGATCCTGGACACCGACCGCGGCGCCCGCTACACGGGCGAGTTCTCCCTCGGTTTCAACCCGCACATCCAGCAGCCGATGTGCGACATCCTCTTCGACGAAAAGATCGCCGGCTCGCTCCATCTCACCCCGGGCCAGGCCTACGAGGAATGCGACAACGGCAACCGCTCCGCCGTCCATTGGGACATGGTCCTGATCCAGCGGCCCGAGTGGGGCGGCGGCGAGGTCTGGTTCGACGGCAAACTCATCCGCAAGGACGGGCTCTTCGTGCCGAAGGATCTGCAACCGCTCAACCCGGAGAACCTCAAGTAACCCGCCGCATCCCCGCCACCGCCATGTCCGCCTATCAAAACACCCCGTTCGACCTGACCGGCCGCACCGCCCTGGTCACCGGCGGCAGCCGCGGCCTCGGCAAGGAAATGGCCCGCATCCTCGCCCAAGCCGGCGCCGACCTCGCCATCTGCGGCCGCCAGCCCGAGTCGCTCGCCTCCGCCGCCCGCGAGTTGGCCGACCAAACCGGCCGCCGCGTCGAAACCTTCGTCGCCGACGTCGGCCAACGCCCCCAGGCCGAGGCCCTCGCCCGCGACGCCCTCGAACGGCTCGGCCACATCGACATCCTCGTCAGCAACGCCGGCTGGAACATCCCCCAACCCGCCGACGCCATTCGCGACGAGGACTGGGACGCCCTGGTCGAACTCAACCTCACCGCCTCGATGGTGCTCACCCGGGCCCTCGCCCCCGGGATGATGCAGCGGAAATGGGGCCGGATCATCTACATCTCCTCGATCATGGCCCTGGCCAGCACCGCCGACCGCGTGGCCTACAGCGCCACCAAGGCCGCCCTCCACGGCATGGTCAAGGCCAACTGCCTTCACCTCGGCCCCCATGGCATCACCGTCAACTGCCTCGCCCCCGGCCCCTTCGCCACCGAGATGCCGATGTCCATCCTCACCCCCGAGCAAAAACAGAGCTTCGCCGCCCGCACCGCCGTCGGCCGCTGGGGCGAACCCCGTGAACTGGCCCCCGCCGCCCTGCTGCTGGCCAGCGACGCCGGCAGCTACATCACCGGCGCCATCTTCGTGGTGGACGGCGGCGTCACCGCCCGGATGTGGTGAAACCGCCCGCCGGTTGCCGCCGCGGCCTTACGGGGATTTGATGAAGCCCGCTCCCGGCGACGTCCAAGAAGCACGACAAAACCTGACCGAGCCATGACCGCGATGAAACCACACCGCCTCAACCAACTCCGGCTTCGCTCCCTGCTTTTCGCTCTGGCCGTCTCCGGCGCCACCTTCGCCGGCGACTGGCCCCGGTTCATGGGGCCGACCGGCGACGGTGTTTCCCCCGAAAAAGGCCTCCTCCGCACCTTCCCGGCGGACGGACCCCGCGTTCTTTGGCGCGTGCCCATGGGCCCCGGCTACGGCGGGGCCGCCATCTTTCAAGGCAAGGTTTACGCCATGGACCGGGTGGATCGGCAACGGGATGTCCTCCGCTGCTTCGATCTGAAAACCGGCCGGGAGGAATGGTCCTTCAGCTACGACTGCCCCGGCCGGATCAGCCACGACGGTTCCCGGAGCACCCCGGCGGTGAACGACCGGTTCGTGTTCATTCTTGGCCCCTTCGGCCACCTCCACTGCCTCGACCGCCGGACTCATCAGGTCGTTTGGAAGAAAAACATCGTGGACGATTACGGCGCCAAGAAGCCGCGGTGGGCGGTGTCCCACTCGCCGGTCCCGTACCGCGAGTGGATCGTCACCGCGCCCCTCTCCGACACCGTCGGGCTGGTCGCCCTCGACCAAGCCACCGGCCGCGAGGTGTGGAAGTCGCCGCCCGTCGGCCCCATGGCCTACGTCACGCCCAAGCTCGTGACCATCGACGGCGTCGAGCAGTTCACCATCCTCACTCCCAAAGGCGTGGCCGCCTTCCGCGCCTCGGACGGCGCCCTGCTCTGGCAATACGCCCACCCCTGCAAGATCCCCATCCCCAATGTCACCGATCTCGGCCAAGGCCGACTCTTCGTCACCGGCGGCTACAAGGCCGGCAGTGCCATCATCCAAGTCAGCCGGCAGGGTGATGACTGGCAGGTGAAGGAGATCGCCAAGATCGCCGACATCGGCGGCCATTGCCATCCGGGGCTCGTTTACCAGGACCACATCTACGTGCTCTGCAACACCAACGAGCGCGCCGACGGGCTGGTCTGTTTCGACTTCAACGGCAAGCTCCTCTGGCAGACCAAACGCGATCCCTATCTCGACAAGGGCGGCTCGATCCTCACCGGCGACGGCCTGATCTACATCATGGACGGCCGGACGGGTGAGCTGCACATCGTCGAACCCTCGCCCGCCGGCTTCAAATCGTTGTCCAAGGCCAAATTGCTTGACGGCCGCGAAATCTGGGGACCGCTGGCGCTGTCGAACGGCCACTTGGTCATCCGCGACCAATCGCAGATGAAGTGCCTGGACGTGCGGGCCCGCTGAGAACCGCCCGACGCCGGCGCCACCAGCCCGAACCCCGGACCGGCTCCCGCTCCGCCGGAATCAAGCCCTCCCGCCGGCCGTTCCTCCCCGGCGGCGGCGGAAGTATTCCCGGGCGCGGGCCAACGCCTGCAGCGGGAAGTAGTGCCGGTACATCGTGTAGTTGAGCATGAAGCCGCGGGCCAGCTCGCACCCCTGCGCCAGCACGGCGAGGTTGTTCTTGTGGCGAATCCGTTCGCCGATCCCATAGCCCGGAAAACCGGTCCCCGTGTAGTGCTCCTGGTCCCAAGTCCCGTCGGGCCGCTGATGCCGCAACAGCCACTCCACGCCCCCGCGGATGGCCTCGTCGAACTCCGGATCGTCGATCGCCAGCAAAGCCATCAACGCCCACGCCGTCTGGGAGGGTGTGGTCGGCCCTTTCCCATGGAGGGTCTCCTCCATGTAGGATCCGCACGACTCGCCCCAGCCGCCGTCCTCGTTCTGGCAACTCACCAGCCAGCGACCGGCCTTCAGGATGCGCGGATCCTTCATGTCGAACCCCACCGCCCGGAGCCCCGGCAACACCATGGCCGTGCCGTAGATGAAGTTCACGCCCCAACGACCGAACCAACTGCCGTTGGGCTCCTGCTCGCGCAGGATGTAATCCACGGCCCGCCGCACCGCCGGGTCCTCGAGTGAATGGCCCATGCAACCCAAGGCCTCCAGCTTGTGGCCGGTCAGATCCGCGCTGGGCGGGTCCAGGATTTCGCCGAAATCGCTGAACGGGATCTGCGTGAGAATCATGTGGGTGTTGTCCTTGTCGAACGCACCCCAGCCGCCGTTCGCGGACTGCATGGCGCGCACCCAGGTCTCGGCCCGTTGCAACGCCCACTCCATCCGCGGCCGCAAGTCCGCCGGCGCGGAGGGCAGCAACCGTTGCAGGACGATCATCGCCACCGCCGTGTCGTCCACATCCGGGTACAGGCGGTTGGCCCGTTCGAAGGCCCAGCCGCCGCATTCCACGCCCGGCACCCGCACCGCCCAGTCGCCCGGCGTCAGGATCTGCTTGTCCAGCAGCCACTCGACCGCCCGCCGCATGCCGGGGAAGGTGTCGAAGGTCTCGCCACTGTCGATCAAGCCCACCAGGGAAAGAACCGTGTCCCAGATCGGCGATTCACTGGCTTGGATGTAGATGGCGTCGCCCTCACGGTGGGACCAGTGGTGGTTCCACGCGTCCAAGCCGACCTGCAACACCGGGTGGTCCACCGGGTAACCTTCGACGTTCAACGCCATCAGGCTGTAAACCGTCGGCGGTTGAATCCCGCCCCAGGCGCCGTCCGGATCCTGATGCCGCAGGATCCACTCGAGGCAGAGTTTGATGGCCGCCTCCCGGCCCGGCTGCCACGGACTCCGCTGGTAATAGTGCAGCAGCTTCTCGATCACCCGGAAAAAGAAGGGCCAAAAACCGCGGATCCGCCGGAAGATGCGGTAGTCCCAGTGCTTGCGGCCCTCCGGAAAAAGCTCATCCAGCCGGCGCTCCGGCGGCAGGGGCCGCACCGGTCGCCGGGCCGAAAGGATGGCCAGCGGCACCATGGTGGCCCGGGCCCAACTGGCAAACCAGTAGATGTTGAACGGCGCCCATGGCGGCAGAAAAATCATCTCCGGAGGCACCGCCGGCGTCGCCGTCCACGGCCACTCCCCGATCAACGCCAGCCAGAACCGCGTGAAGTTGCGCGTCATCGTGAGCCCGCCGTGGTCGAGGATCCATTTCCGGGCCTTCCGCAAGGGCTCGTCGTCCGGCTTGAACCCCACCGCCCGCAGGGCCGCGTAGCATTCCACCGTCGTGTTGATGTCTCCCTTGGGCGCCTCGTGGTACACCTCCCACGACCCGTCCGGACGCTGTTCCCGCAGGATCGCACGAACCACCCCGGGAAGCTTCGGATCGTCCTTCACCCCCAGGAAATGCATCGCCAGGATCCATTCGGCCTCCATGCAGGAATTGGTCTCCAGCGGCCCCACCCAGAACCCCTCCGGCTCCTGATGCCGGGCCAGCCACGCCACCGCCCGCTCGATGGCCTCGTCCAAACCGGACGGGGCCCCGCTGCCAATTCTCATCGCATGTTGCTCAGCTATGGTCTCCATGTTGTTCGTCAGCCATTCACTTCGCGGCTCACCCCTCCGACGCCCTTCGTTCGGGCAAGCCTCTCCGCCACGCCGCCTCCCCATGGAATCCCGCCCCCGGCCGCAGGCCGCGCCCCCGCCGCCCCATCGCCCCGCAGGGGCTCGAACAATACAGCTTTTGAAGTTCCCCGCCACGCCGACAATCCAAATCGGCCCGAAAGCGACGGGGCGGGTTTGCTGACCAAGGTACTTTCAGTTCCGGACCGGCGGCCGCATTGCCGGCCTGGGGCGGCCTCTCCCGTTCGGCTTGCCCGGATTGCCGCCCCGGGCCGCACGGTTTTCTTGCTACTTTGTCATCCGGTTTTCATCTTCCCGTCATCTTGCCCGGGTAGAATAGTGTGCCCGTCATGCAGGCGCCGGTTCGATGGTTCGCTGGCTTTGGTCTGGCCACGCTGTTGGTGGCGGGGTTGGTGGCCGCCTACCAGGCATCCCAAACCCGACACGCCGCCGAGGCCGACGCGGAGGAGCCGGTGGTTGCCCCCACCCTGATCCACAGGACCGCCGAGGGCCGCGTGGTGCTGGAACTGGATGCCGCCGCCCAAGCGCGGCTGGGCGTGCGCGCCGCCCGCCTGGCCCCCGGCGTGGCGACAGGCGAGACGCCGGCCATGGCGGCGGTCTTGGACCCGACACCGCTGGTCGCCCAACTGGACGCCATCCGCGCCGCCGAAGCCCGCGTCGAAGCCGCCAACCGTCCCTACCAACGCCTGCGGCAGTTGCATGAAAACGGCTTGAACGCCTCGGCGGCCGCCGTGGAAGCCGCCCAAGCACAGCTCGCCCAGGCGCGGATCGCTCTGGAGGCCGCCCGCCATCGGCTGGAAAGCACTTGGGGCCCCGCGCTGGCCAGCTTGGAGGACCTGCCCGGCAACGCGCGCCGACTGGCCGCCCGGGAAGCCGCACTGGTCCGGTTGGACTTGCTGCCCCCAACCCCGCCGCCGGAAACCGGAACGGCACTCGACCTCCTGGACCTTGCCGGCAGGAAAGTGGCGGACGCCCGGGTGCTCGGCCCGGGACCCTCCACCGAAAGCGCCCTGGCCGGCCACGTGTTGCTGGCCTTGGTCGAGACCAACGCCGCGGCGTTGGTCCCGGGCCTCCGGTTGACGGCGCGTTTCAAGACGCCGGGAGCAACCGCCGGCTTCGTCCTCCCCCGCCCGGCGGTGGTCCGCGACGGCGGGCGGCCTTGGGTTTACGTCCAGGAAACCTCGACCACTTTCACGCGGCGGGAAGTGACGCTGGAACGGCCGCATCCGGAGGGCTGGCTGGTGACCGGCGAGTGGCCGAAACCCGTCGTGGTGGCCGGCGCCCAGTCGTTGCTCTCCGAGGAACTCAAGGGCCGCATCCGGATGCGCGAATAAACCATGATCGGCTGGCTCGTCGCCCATTCCCTTCGCTTTCGGGGCGTGGTCATCGCCCTGGCGGCGGCCCTGCTGGGCTATGGCCTGTGGGTGGCCTGGCACACCAAACTGGATGTGTTCCCCGAGTTCGCCCCGCCCATGGTGGTGGTTCAGACCGAAGCCCCGGGTTTTTCCCCGTTGCAGGTCGAGGTGCTGGTGACCCAGCCATTGGAGAACACGCTCAACGGCCTTCCCCAACTGGCCACCTTGCGCAGCGAGTCCATCCAGGGCCTGAGCGCGATCACCCTCGTCTTCGATGAGGACGCCGACCTTTACCGCGTCCGGCAGCTCACCGCCGAACGCCTGGCCACCGCGGCGGCACAGCTTCCGGCCGGGGTCCGGCCGCCGCGCATGGGCCCGCTGATCTCGAGCACCAGCTTGGTGCTCATCCTGGGCCTGACCTCCGGGCAACGCAGCCCGATGGAGCTGCGCACGTTCACCGATTGGACCCTGCGCCCCCGTTTGCTTGGCGTGCCCGGCGTGGCCAAGGTGGACGTCTTCGGCGGCGAGGTGCGCCAGTTTCAGATCGAGGTCGATCCGGACCGGCTGCTCGCTCATAGGGTGGCCCTCGATGAAGTGCTCCGCGCCGCCCGCCAGGCCACCGGCGTCCGCGGCGCGGGTTTCATCGAAAACGCCAACCAACGGGTGGTGCTGCGGACCGAGGGCCAGGCGCTCACGCCGGCCCAACTGGGCGCCACGGTCGTCAAGTGGCAAAAAGGGCTGCCTCTGCGGCTGCGCGACCTGGCCGTGGTGCGCGAGGGACCGGAACCGAAGTTCGGCGACGCCCAAGTCAACGGGACCAACGCCGTCGTGGTCAACGTCCACGCCGCTTTTGGCGCCAACACCCTCGAGGTGACCGCCGCGGTCGAGCAGGCCTTGGAGGAAATGCGCCCCCTGCTGCGCGCCGAGGGCATCACGCTTCACCCGCGCTTGTTCCGGCCCGCCACCTTCATCGAGCGCTCCCTGGCGCACATCCGGTTCTCCCTGTTGCTGGGCGGGGCGCTCGTGCTGGCGGTGTTGTGGGGCTTCCTGCTGGACTGGCGCACCGCCTGCATCTCCTTCGCCAGCATCCCGCTCTCCCTGCTGGCGGCGGTGATCGTGCTGGACCGGTGCGGCGTCTCCCTCAACACCCTCACGCTCGGCGGCTTCGCCATCGCCATCGGGGTGGTGGTGGACGACGCCATCATCGACGTGGAGAACATCCTGCGCCGGCTGCGGGAGAACGCCGCCGCGCCGGCCCCGCGCCCGGTCTGGCGGGTCGTGTTCGACGCCTCGATCGAGGTCCGCAGCGCGGTGGTGTATGCCACGTTCATCGTGGCGCTGGTGTTCCTGCCGGTCCTGGCCATGGGCGGCGTGGCGGGACGGTTGTTCGCCCCACTGGCTTGGAGCTTCCTGCTGGCCACGATGGCCTCGCTGCTGGTGGCGCTGACCGTCACCCCGGCGTTGTGCCTGGCGTGGCTGGGCCAGGCGGGCACCCATCGGGAACCGGCGCACCTGGCATGGTTGAAGCGGGGACACCGCCGCGTGCTGCGGGCCGTGAGCCGGGCGCCGCGGCTGACCATCGGCGTCGTCGGGTTGCTGGTGGCCGGCGCGGTGGCGACGTTGCCGTTCCTGGGCGGCGAGTTTCTTCCGGAGTTCCGCGAAGGCCATCTGGTCCTGCACATGGCGGCCCTGCCCGGCAGTTCGCTGCGCCACTCCCTCGAAATGGGCAAGCGCGTCACCGCCGAGCTGCTCAAGGATCCGCGCATC
>RFJD01000460.1 GCA_003695015.1 Verrucomicrobiota bacterium
ATGAGGTCGTTTTCCTCGGCCGCGTAACGGATGGCAAACACCGCCGCCGCCAGCGCCTCGTACGGCAGGTCCTTCAGCAGGCCGGCGTGAAAGTCCTCCACCACGTCCGCGAGGAACTCCAGTTGGGGGACCAGGTGGGGAAACGCCTTGGCGTCGATCTGCGAAAACGCGGCCTTCCACATCGGCAACCGGCGAACGGTGTCCTCCAGCACCGCCGGGGTCACCCGGGCCGCGCCATGTTTCACAAACTCGGCGATCTCAGACATCGAGCCGGAGGCTAGCAACGCCGTTCCCGGCGGCAAAGGAAACATGCGCCGCCCCGGCCCCCGCCCGCAGGCTTGACCTTCCCGCCCGGCGGCCCAAAGTCGGGGCCATGCGCACCCTCCTTTGCCTGACCGTTTCAATGGCCGCCCTCGGCGCCGGATTGGTGGCGGGCGGGGCCGGCCCCGCCAACGACGACGCCCGCCTCGCTTGGTGGCGCGAGGCCCGGTTCGGCCTGTTCATCCACTGGGGGCCGGTGGCCCTGAAGGGAACCGAAATCGGCTGGTCCCGCGGCGCCCAAGTCCCGGTCGCCGAGTACGACCAGCTTTACCGGCGGTTCAACCCGACGAACTTCGACGCCACCGCCTGGGCCCGGCTGGCCCGGGAGGCGGGCTGCCGCTACCTCATCCTCACGGCCAAACATCACGACGGCTTCGCCCTGTGGGATTCGGCGGTGAGCGACTACGACATCGCGGCCACCCCGTTCAGGCGGGACGTCGTCAAGGAACTGGGCGAGGCGTGTCGGCGCGAGGGCGTGGTCTTCGGCACGTACTATTCGATCCTCGACTGGTGGCATCCGGATTATCCGACGGGCAGTCCGGGGGGGCGGACCAGGAAACCGAACCCCAACATGGCCCGCTATGTCCAATACCTGCACGCCCAGGTCACCGAACTGATCCGCGACCACGGTCCGCTGGGCGTCATGTGGTTCGACGGCGAGTGGGAGGCGCCCTGGACCGAGGAGATGGGGCGGGAACTCTACGCCCTGTGCCGCCGGCTTCAGCCGTCGATCATCGTCAACAACCGCGTCGCCAAGGCCCGCCGGGGAATGGAAGGCGCCAGCGCGGCCGACCGGTTCGCCGGGGATTACGACACCCCCGAGCAACGCGTCGGCCGTTACCAGGACGACCGCCCGTGGGAATCCTGCATCACCCTGTGCCGGCAGTGGGCGTGGAAACCGAACGACCGGATGAAGTCGCTCGAGCAATGCCTCCGCACGCTGGCCCTGTGCGCGGGCGGCGACGGCAACCTGCTGTTGAACGTCGGGCCCATGCCGGACGGCCGGATCGAACCCCGGCAGGCCGCCCGATTGCGGGAGATCGGCGCCTGGCTGCGCACCCACGGCGAGGCGGTTTACGGCACGCGGGGCGGCCCTTGGAAGCCCGGCCCTTGGGGCGCCAGCACGCGCCGCGATCGCCGCGTTTACCTCCACCTGTTCCAGCCGGATCAACCGGTCCGACTGCCGCGCCTGCCCCGGCGGATCGTTTCGGCCCGCACCCTCCCCGGCAAGCCGGTCACCCTCCGCCAGGAGGACGACTCGCTCCGGATCGAAGTTCCCGCCGGGGCGCGGGAAACGCCCATCACCGTGGTCGTCCTCGAGCTGGACGGATCGGCCATGGATCTGCCGGCGGTCGAGACCGGCCCGCCCAACCTCGCCCGGGGCTGTGCCGCCAAAGCCTCGAACGTCTTCCAGGGCATGGTGACGACGTACGGCCCGGCCAAGGCCGTGGACGGCCGGGAGAACACCCGTTGGGCCACCGACGCCGGCACCCGCCAGGCGTGGCTGGAGCTGGATCTCGGCCAGCCCCGGACCATCGGCGCGGTCACCATTCAGGAGGCCTATCCCGGCCGGGTGCAGCGGTTCCGGATCGAGCGGGAGACCGCCGGCGGTTGGGAGACGATCCTCGAAGGCGGCCGGCTGGGGGAACGGTTTCACCGGTCGTTCGACCCGGTGAAGGCCCGGCGCGTGCGGTTGAGCATCCAGGACGCCACCGAAGGCCCGACGATCGCCGAATTCGCCCTTCATCCGCCCGGCCATTGAGCCCCGGGCGGGCGCGTGTCCCATCTCCGGCTGGAGAACCTGCGGCCGGTCGTTGGCCTGCCGTGGTGCGGGCCTCTGGCCTGCCGTGGTGTGCATTTCCGGCTGGGCAACCCGTGGCCGGTCGTTAGACTGCCCCCCATGCAACCGCACCCTGCCCGACCCGAGGCGAGCCGGCGACCGGTTCCGGCCCGGCCGGCCCTCACCACGGAGGGCGGCATCGCTCGGTCGCCCCACGGGCGCCGGCAGGGTGTGTCCCGCCGATCAACCCTTTCAGGCTCATGAAGCACCAGACCCTCTCTGCCACCACCCCCGCTCGTCCGGTCCTGTCCCGCCGCCGTCTCTGGCTGCGCAGTTTCGGTGCGGCCGCCGCGGCCTGGATCCTCGGCCCGGCGACCCGTTCCCGAGCGGCCGGTCCCGCCGTTCGCCGGGGCCGCATCCGCCAATCCATCGTCCACTGGCCCTTCGAGGCCTACGACCCGAAATGGGATGTCGAGCGTTCCTGCCGGGCGGCGAAGGAACTGGGCTGTTCGAGCGTGGAGCTGGTGGATCCGAAGTATTTTCCGATCCTGCGCCGTTACGGGCTGAAGCCGGCCATCTGCCAGATCGACATGAACCCCGACCCGCCCTTCCTGCGCGGATGGAACAATCCGGACCACTGGCCGCGGTTGATGAAGGCCACGCGGGACGCCATCGACGCCGCCGCCTCGATCGGTTCGCCCAATGTCATCTGCTTCACCGGCTTCAGCGCCAAGGACCCGGCCGATCCCAACAGCCCGCACCTTTCCCGCGAGGAGGGCGCCCGCAACTGTGTCGAGGGCCTCAAGCGCATCCTGCCGTACGCCGAGAAGAACCGGGTGACGCTCTGCCTCGAGATCCTCAACACCCGCGACACCACCCACCCGATGAAGGGGCATCCGGGTTACCAGGGCAACGACACCGAGTATTGCCTCGACATCATCAAGCGGGTGGGTTCGCCGCACCTGAAGCTGCTGTTCGACATCTACCACGTGCAGGTGATGAACGGCGACCTGATCCGGCGCATCCGGCAGCACCACGAGTACATCGGCCACGTGCACACCGCCGGCAACCCGGGCCGCAACGAGATCGGCGCCGACCAGGAGATCAACTACCCGGCGGTGATGAAGGCCTTGGTCGAGGTGGGTTACCAGGGCTACGTGGGCCAGGAGTTCATCCCGACGCGGGATCCGATGGAAGGGCTGCGCGAGGCGGTGAGCCTTTGCGACGTCTGAGTTCGCCGACGCGGTTGGAGGCACGCCCATGCTGCGCCGGTTGTTGCGGTTCCTGCTCCGACTCGCCTACCGCTACCGGGCTTACGGCGTCGAGGCCCTGCAAACGCCGGGTCCGGTCCTGCTGATCCCCAACCACGTCTCCTGGCTGGACTGGTTGTTCTTGTACGTGCTGCTGGATCTGGACTGGAAGTTCGTGGTCTCCCGGCAGGCGGCCGGATACAGCTTCCTGCACCGGTGGATCATGATCAACCGGCGCACCTTCCCGATCGACAACCACTCGCCCTATGCGGTCAAGCGGCTGGCGGAGTTTCTCGAGGGCGGCGGCCGGTTGGTGTTGTTCGCCGAGGGACAGATCAGCCGGACCGGGTCGCTGATGAAGGTTTATGAGGGCGCGGGGTTGCTGCTGCACAAGACCCGGGCCCGGGTGATCCTCTGTTACCTGCGGGGGGCCAACCGTCTGCGATGGTCGCGCCAACCGGGTTGGCGGCGTTGGTGGCCGCGCATCACCGCCCATTTCGCCCCGCCCCAATCCCCGCCGGAGACGCCCGCCCATCGCGCCGCCGAAGCCCGCGAACGCCTCACCGTCTGGCTGCAACGGGCCATGATGGAACAGCAGTTCCAAGTCGAGCAGGCGCTGGGCCCGGACCACGTGGTCGATGCCGTCGTCGAGGCCGCCCGTCCGGTGGCCTCGCGAACGGCGTTGCAGGATGTGACCATGCAGGAGGTCAGCTACCGCCGGCTGCTGGTGGGGGCGGATTTGCTGGGCCGGCGGTTGGCGGAACGGCTGGACCCGCAGGCCCGGCGGGTGGGGGTGTTGCTGCCCAACGTCAACGCCGCGCCCATCACCCTGCTGGCCCTCTGGAGTCGCGGCCGCGTGCCGGCCATCCTCAACTACACCACCGGCCCGGAAATCATGCAGCGTTGCTGCGAGGTCGCGGGCCTGCGGCAGGTCGTCACTTCCCGCGCCTTCCTCGAACGCGCCAAGCTTGAGGTGGAACCCCTGACCCGCGCCGGCATCGAGCTGATCTACCTCGAGGACGTCCGGGCCGGCATCCGCACGCCGGAACGGTTGTGGGGATTGATCCGGCACACGTTACGGCCGCGAACCCTGAGCCGCATCCGCCGCCGCCATGCTCCCGCGGCCGGTCGGGACACCGCGGCGGTGGTCTTGTTCACCAGCGGGTCGGAGGGGCTGCCCAAGGGCGTCGAGCTCAGCCACGGCAACCTGCTGGCCAATCTGCGCCAGATGCTCTCGGTCATCGCCGTGCTGGACTCGGACCGCGTCTTCAACGCCCTGCCGCTGTTCCACAGCTTCGGCCTCACGGTGGGCACGGTGCTGGGGCTGGTGCGCGGGTTGTACGTGTTCCTCTACCCGTCGCCGCTGCATTACCGGATGATCCCCTCGGTGGTCTATGACCGGCAGGCCACCATTCTCCTGAGCACCAACACCTTCCTCCACGGTTACGCCCGCAGCGCCCATCCGTACGATTTCCACACCGTCCGTCTGATCTTCTCCGGCGCGGAAAAGCTCCAGCCGGAAACCGCGCGCCTCTGGGCCGACAAGTTTGGCGTGCGGGTGTTCGAAGGCTACGGTGTCACCGAGTGCAGCCCGGTCGTGAGCGCCAACACTCCGCTGGCCCCGCGCCCCGGATCGACCGGCCAGTTGCTGCCCGGCATGGAATGGCGGCTGGAGCCGGTGGACGGCGTGCGCGAGGGCGGGCGCCTGCATCTGCGCGGTCCCAATGTGATGAAGGGTTACCTCAATCCCGAGGCCAACGCCCGCTTCCAGGCCGCCGGTTGCTGGCACGACACCGGCGACATCGCCCGGGTGGATGAGGACGGCTTTCTCTACATCCTCGGCCGCGTGAAACGTTTCGCGAAGATCGGCGGCGAAATGGTCAGCCTCACCGCCGTCGAGGAAGCCCTTTGGGGCGCCTTCCCGGAACTGGGCGGGAAGCTCGAACTGGCCGTCGTTTCGCGTCGCGACGCCGAGAAAGGCGAAACCCTCGTCCTGGTCACCAACGACTCCCGCCTCACACTCGAGGCGGCGCGCGACGTCATCCGCCGGCGGGGGCTCTCGAATCTCTACGTGCCCCGCGAGCGCGTCGTGATCGGGGAAATCCCCAAGCTCGGCACCGGCAAGGTCAATCACCGCGCCCTGAGCGAGCTGGTCGAGGCCGGGGCGCAGGCCGGCGCCGGCTGAGGCGTGCCGGCCCCCGGCGAGTGCGGGTGGTTTCCGCGCGCACCGCCGCCATGCCTCACGCCAGATACGCCCCCGGTCGCTGCATCAGTTCGATCTCGTAGCCCTCCG
>RFJD01000461.1 GCA_003695015.1 Verrucomicrobiota bacterium
CCTGATCCCCGCCTCCGCCCTGCCATCCGCACGCCCGCCCTCCGCGTGGCCACCCTCACCGAACGCACCCGGGAGGCCATCCTCACCGAACGCCAACGCCGCCCCTTCCAGTCCTTGGCGGACTTTTTCCTGCGGGTGCGCCCTTCCCGCGAGGAAATGGAGGCGCTTTCCCGGGCCGGGGCCTTCGACGGCTTCGGCCACACCCGCTGCCAACAGTTCTGGGAAATCCAGCAACTGGCCGCCCGTTGGGGACCCGACACCCCGGCCGGCCAGGGCTGGCTCATCCCGCCGCCCACCGCCCGCACCGACGCCCGCGCCGCCTTCAGCGAACCCACCCGCCTCCAACGGCTCCAGTGGGAGATGGAACTGCTCGGCTTCCCCGCCAGCGGCCATCCGCTCGAACTCTACCCCGACGTGGCCTGGGAAACCTACTGTCCGGTCGCCCGGCTGGCCGAGTTCGCCGGCCAGGAGGTCACCCTTTGCGGGCTGGTCATCGAGGATCGCGTCCACCATCAGAGCACCGGCGAACCGATGAAGTTCCTGACCTTGGCCGACTGGACCGGCGTGGTGGAAACCGAGCTGTTCGCCGCCTCCTATCGGCGCCACGGGCTGGCCACGGTCCGCCACCCGGTGCTCGAAGTCACCGGCCGGGTCGAACCCTTCGAAAACGGCCGCGGCTGTACGTTGCGCGTCCTCCGTGCCGGCGAACCCCGCCGCCGCAAACGGTGAGCATGGCAAACCATCCTCACACCTCGGATTGAGCGAACGAGCGAAGTCGCCGGCTGCCTCGGCCATCTTCTCCACCAAGCGCAGTCGCCGCGACAACGTGCTTGACATTGCCAGGTTCACCGGCTAAGTATTCCGTCGAACTTCACATGAACAGTCCTCGAGACAAGACCCGCGGCGGGAACGAGCCCGCGGCGGGAGTCAGGCGGAAGGGCCAAACCTGAAGAGGGGCTCTCCGCGACTTTCTGTCGCGCTTACTTGTTCGGTTGCGGAGTTCTCTTGGGGACCGCGGCCATGGGCAAAGTTCTCCGCCTGTTTTCGCACGCCGCAGCCCTTTGGACACCTGATCCTGTCCTGCCATGGCTCGCTCGTTGGCACGTGGAAGCGATGGCAGCGACAACCGAACTGGTCATCCTCTGGTGCCTGCTGCGTCCCCGATCCCATCACTTCAAGCTGGCCGTCCTAAGCTGGCTCGCCGTGCTATTCCTACTTTATCGAATCGGCCTCCGGATGGCACCGGCTTCAGCTCGAGCTCCATGCCCTTGTTTGGGGGACTTGGATCGCTTGGTGCCTCTGTCCAAACCATTCCTGGCGTTGACGTCGAACCTTGCCTTTCTCTATTTTCTCATCGGCAGCCCGATGCTGCTCCTTGGCACATGGCTCCGTCGCAACGCAAACCCACGCAGCGATTCTACACCATGCAAAACCTCGCACTTCGTCTCCTGACCATGGTCCCCGCGATCTCTCTCACGTGGGCTTGTTTCCACCTCGTCGGTGAACCGGCGTTCACGGTTGAGGGGACCTTGCGAGTGGCATACTCGGAAAACGGCCTGCTTCGTAGCAAGAGTGTCAGGCCGTTTCGCGTCGCGGTATTCGGTCCCCGCTCCCTGATCCGTCTCGATCGCCGGGACACAAGCCACATCGACCACTACGAGTTCGGCACGGACGGAACCAACTCTTATACCGCCACCATCTACTCTGAACGACGCGGGAAAATGTTGTCCGCAGCCAAACGGTACAACCCCCGGACAGGGCAATTGGAGGATGTGGATCCGGAACACCGCGTCACGCCCGTCAACCAAGCCACCTTGGTCATCAACCCTGGCGTCGTCCCCGAACACCGCGTCGAGTTCATCACTCCGCTCTGGCTTGCCTACGCCTCCGCCTTCTACTTTCCCCAAGGCAAGAATGAAGCCCGCCTACCGCCCATTTATCCATTGGGCGAAACTCCCGAAGCCCGGCAGTTGTTCGTGGCAACCGCAACGCCGGTCCTCACCCGATGGAAACTCGATGACCAATCGCCCCATCTGCCACGCCAAGTGGACATACTGCGCGAAGGCCGGGTGTTCGTCGTCGAAGGAGAACTGACTTCGCATCGTGCCCCCTCTTGGTTCCGCGAACATGAATCCGCCTATGCCTACCGTACACTCACTTGGACCAACCTCGGAGATCTGCGCATTCCGCTCTCGTTCGAGGTCACGCGGGAAAACCTTGTAAGCGGATGGCAGGGCGACGGTGGTCGCTCGATTACGGCCAAGGCCGTTTTCACGGGGTCGCTTCAAACCGCGACTCTCGGCGCCTCCGTATCCTCCTTCATCCCGCAGATTCCGGAGGTCACTCGAGTGGAGGAGAATCGCTTGGCAGTCGCGCCTGAAAAGGTGCGTGGGATCACTTATCTCACCAAAAAAGGTCGTATCCTGCCGCTTTCCGAGGTCCGCACATTGGATGCTTTCCAGTGGGCTGCGCGACAACAGGGCCGCCCCCTCCACCACACCCGCCTCCAGGTGTGGTACGGGATTTTCGTCATGGTCGTCGCCTTGGTTCCACTGGCGACTCTCTTGGTCCGTAAGACCATACCTCACGCAAAGAAACACCAAAACCACTGAACGACGAGCCAACACGACCTCGCCAGTGGCCATCCGCTTGAACGGCTTCGTAGCGGCCGAGGTCACGAGGCCGGAAACCAGGCCCGCACTCGACAACCCGCCGCCGGCAGAACTTTCGGGACATTACCCCGCCGGCTGAGGGTAGCCGCTCTTCCACAGGCGCACCCCAGCGACCAGTGGGTCGCTGAAGGCCGGGTCCCCCGACCCGGCCTTTACCTGCCGCCGGCAGGTCCGCGCGCCGCGTGAGGGCAGGCAGGATGCCTGCACCACAACAGCCAACCTGCGTCGAAACCCTCTTCAACCCATCACCCTTCAACCCTTCAACTTGTCGCCTCACCCCCGCCTCCTCACGTCG
>RFJD01000084.1 GCA_003695015.1 Verrucomicrobiota bacterium
AAGCCATCCCGGTCAGCCGCGCCGCCAGACGCCGCGCCCGCGAACCGGGCGGAAGGCCGGCGTTGGAGGCGGCGTTGGCGGATGGCGAGGACTTCGAACTGCTCTTCGCCATCGAAGCCGCCCGGGCCGTGCCGTTGCTGGACGCATGGAAACACCGCTTCCCGCACCTGCGGTTGAGCTGCATCGGCGTGGTGCGGGCCGAACCGGGCATCACGTTGCGCGACCGCAAGGGAAACCGGCCGTTGGAGCTGCATGGTTACGCTCATTTCCAACAGCCCGGCTGAAACCGAGGCCATCGGCCGCCGTTGGGGCGAGGAGGCCGTGCGCGGCATGGTCTTCGCGCTGACGGGCGATTTGGGCGCGGGCAAAACGCAGTTGGTCCGCGGCCTGGCCGCCGGGCTCGGTTCGCCGGCCCGGGTCAGTTCGCCCACCTTCGTCCTGGTCCATGAATACGGCGGCGGGCGGTTGCCGCTGTTTCACCTCGACCTCTACCGGCTCTCCTCGCCGGCCGAGGTGATCGACGCCGGCCTCGCCGAATACCTGCTGGATCCCGACGGCGTCACCGTGGTCGAATGGGCCGAACGTTGGTTCGGTCCCGGGCCCGCCTCCGCCCCGAGCGCGGGACGGTTGCGCCAAGTGTGGATCGAAACCGTCTCGGAAACCGTCCGTCGCATCCGCCATGTCGATTCTGGCTCTTGAGTTCTCGACCTCCCACCGGAGCGTGGCGGCGCTGGATCCCGCCACCGGCCGGCAGGGCTTCGCCGAACAAACCGAGGGACGCGCCACCGACGCCTTCGGCCTGATCCGGCGGGCCTTGGATGCGGCGGCGATGGACGTGACGGACATCGACCGGGTCGTGGTCGGGCTCGGCCCCGGCAGCTACACCGGCATCCGCAACGCCATTGCCTTGGCGGAAGGTTGGGCCTTCGCCCGCGGGATTCGGATGGCCGGCTTTTCGAGCGTCGAATCCCTGGCCTGCCGGTTGTTTGCCGAGGGTTGCCGCGACCGCGTGCGGATCGTCGTGGACGCCCAACAACGCGAGTTCTACGTGGCGGATTGGGACCTGACCGGGGAAGCGCCGATCGAACAGGCGCCGTTGCGAATCGTCCCGGCGGAGAAAGCTCGGCGGGTGCCGGCGGACATGCGCTTGATCGGGCCCGACGCCCGGCGGCTCGATCCCGACGCCGCGGAGGCGCATCCGGCGGCGTGGATGCTGGCCCGGATGGCGGCCGCCAGCCCCGCGGCGGAAGCCCCGCCCGGGGGGCTCAAGCCCATCTACCTGCGCCAGCCCACCTTCGTCAAAGCCCCGCCACCCCGCCCCATCCCGCCGGTTTGAATTGGTCCGGCCCGTGCCCCGCCTGGCTGCGGCCGCCGGCCCTTGCCTGTCCGGATGGAACAGTCCAGCCACCCGCGGCATTCCGGGCCCCGGGCGACGGGCGGCATCCATCCGTTCTTGTCCTCGCCACCCCTGCAAATGGCCGGGGAGCCGGAAATCGCTGGTGTTGGGGCAATTGGGCTTGAGCTCCCCGGAACTTGTTCGCTAGAAGACCACCCGTGCCGTGCGCCCTTTCCTTCCCAAGAGTCCAAGCAGACCGCTTGGGCGAAAGGCGTCGAGTGACGAAACAAGAACCAACCGTTTGTGTAACCAATGAAACGCGGTATCCAACTCCTCCTACCCTTGGCCATGGCCACCGGCTGGTTGGGCACGGCCCAACCCACCGACCTCCGCCAGGGACTGGTCTCCTACTGGCCCTTGGACGAGCTGAGTCCCGACTGGACCAGCACGCCCGACGTCGTTTCGGGCAATGACATGCAGGCCGTGAGCTTCACGGCCGGGGACGTCGTTCCCGGCAAACGCGGCAACGCCTTCCAGTTCACGCCGGACTACCAGACCTACCTCTGGTTCAAATCGCCCTCCGTGGACCAGACCGGCTTGCCGGTGACCGAAGCCCCCACTTGGACGGTCTGCGTCTGGGTCAACGCCACCTATCCGGTGCCCGGCGAAAACGACCGCCGGGTGTTTTCCGTCAGCTCCAGCCAAGACGACAACCCGTTGGTCAACATCGGCACGCACAGCGGGGGACAGGACAGCAACGTGGACCTGTTCGTCCGGAACGTCGGCACCCAGATCAACCACGCGCACGGGACCAAGGTGGCCTACGACGGCACCTGGCACCACATCGCCTTGGTGGACGTCGGCGGCCAGTTGGACCTGTACGTCGATGGCGAGCTGGACTCGAGCCATCCCTACACCCGCGGCCCCCTGCCCAGCGACATCACCTCGATCGGCGCCGTGATTCGCGGCGCGGGTGGCGAGAAGGTGGCCGCGCTTTTCCGGGGGCTGATCGACGACGTCGCGGTCTGGGAACGGGCTCTCACCCAGGCTGAGATCCAGGAAGTCATGAACAACGGCATCGCCACGCCGGTGCCTCCCTTCCCGCCCTACATCACCCAGGAACCCGCGGACGCCACCGTCAACCTGGGTACCCGGCACACCTTCAGCGTCCATGCCATCGGGCAACGGCCTTTCAGCTACCAGTGGTACAAGGACGACGCGCCCATTCCCGGCGCCACCGGGCCCACGCTCACCCTCTCGAACTTGACGACGGCCGACAGCGGGGCCTATCGCGTCGAAGTCAGCAACGCCCACGGCACGGTCTCCAGCGCCGCCGCCACCCTCACGGTCGAACCGGATCCGGAGCCCGACCTCATGGCTGGCTTGGTCAACTACTGGCCGCTGGATGAGATCCGCACCGACGATTCCGGCAACCTGCTGACCCCCGACCTCTACAGCCAGGCCGACATGCAGGTGGTCAACATGGACGCCTCGAACCTTGTGCCCGGCCAGGCCGGCAACGCCCTCATGTTCGACGGCGTCGAAGAATACGCCTTCCGCGTCGCCGGCCGGCCGATCAACAACGACCAAGGCTTCTCCATCGCCATGTGGGTCAACGCCATCGGCCAAGGCTACAGCGACCTCCGGTTCTTCGCCGAAGGCTCCAGCGACAGCAACACGCCGCTGTTCACCATGGGCACCGTGCCCGGCGGCCCGGACGGACGGTTGCACCTCTACATCCGCAACGACGCCGGCCAGGCGGTCGCCTTCGACTCGACCCGCGAAGTCCTCGACGGCACCTGGCACCACATCGTCTGGGTGGAGGCCAACGGCCAGGCCAGGCTGTACATCGACGGCCTCCAGGACGAAACCGACGTCTCCTACACACGCGGAACCTTCACCTTCAACCAGACCTCGCTGGGAGGCATCCTCCGCGCCGCCCCCAGCCATTACCTGCCTTGCACGCTGGATGAAGTGGCGGCCTGGAACCGCCCGTTGACTTACACCGAAGTCCAGTTGCTGTACTCCCAGGGCGTGCCGGAACCGCCGGCCGTGGTGCCCCCGCAAATCAGCGTCCAACCCGTCGGCCGCGAGGTCTTCGCCGGATCGCGGGTCGAGCTCTCGGTGGAGGCCATCGGCACCCTGCCGCTCCAATACCAATGGCAACACAACGGCCAGCCGATCGATCAGGCCACCGACGCTGTGCTCGTGCTCGACAACGTCCGCCCGGAGGACGCCGGCGAATACACGGTCGTCGTTTCGAACGAAGGCGGCAGCGTGGTCAGCGAAGCCGCCACCCTGGTCGTCACCCCGGTCGAAAACCTCGCCACCGGACTGGTCGCCTACTGGCCGTTGGACGAGCTGGGCGCCACCACGCCCGACGCCAGCGGCAACGGCAACGACCTGACGGCCTTCAACCTGGGACCGGAAAACCTCGTGCCCGGCCCGCGCAACCTGGCCGTGGACTTCAGCGGCGCCGAAACCTTCCTGGGGCGCCGCAACACCGACGGCTTCGGCCTTCCCATCACCCAATGGCCCTACTTCACCGTCGCCATGTGAGTGAAAGCCGAGGGCGTCGGCCAAGCCGACTTGCGCATCTTCGCCGAATCCTCCTCGGTGAACTCCACACCCCTCTGGACACTCGGCACCTCCGCCGACGGCGACCATCAGGGCCTGAACACCTACCTCCGCTTCGACAGCGGCGCGGCCCCCTTGGTCCGCGTGTTCACGACCAACCCGGTCCTCGACAACACTTGGCACCACTTCGCCTGGGTGGATCAGGACGGAGTCGTCACCGTGTATGTGGACGGCCAGCCCGATCCGGTCGAAATCACCCATCCGCCCCTAGTCCTGAGCGTGGACACCACCACCCTCGGCGGCATCTGGCGCAGCACGCCCAGCCACTTCTTCACCGGCCAGCTCGACGACGTGGCGTTGTGGCGCCGCCCGCTCACCCAGGCGGAGGTTCAACAGCTCATGGCGGAAGGCCCGGTGAGTGGACCGTTCCGCATCGAAGCCACCACCGTCGAGGGCGGAGGTGTCCGCCTCGAAGTCAGCGTGCCGGCCGCCACGGGCGACTACCGCCTCGAAGCCACGCCCACGCTCACCGCACCGGCGTGGACCGAGGTGGCGGATGCCACCGTCACCGGTCCGACCGACGGACGGCTGACCATCGAGTTCAACGCCCCGGCCGCACCGCACCAGTTCTACCGCGTGGTACGGCGGTGACCCGGAGCAAAGGGCCGCGCCGTGGCGTGACCGGTCGGAGCATGGCCCGGCTGCCCGCGGCGCGGCGCCCGAAGCTCCCCGAAGCCGAATGACACGCCCGGGGGCGACTCCGCCCGACGCGGAGATCGCCCCCGGGTTCTTTTTCGCGGCCGCCATCCGCCCGCCATCGGTCGGGGGCGCCGACCCCACGCCGGGCGCTCCGGACCGTCCCACGCCTCACCGGCCTCACGGCCGCACCCGCGCATAGCCGATGGTGTTGGCCTCGTCCAAACGCGTCCCCAGCAGATCGATCGTCTCCGCCGGGGGCGAACCGGCCCGGACGGTGGCCGTGAAGAAATCGCCCAGCGGATGCGCCAACGGCACGGTCATCGGCGGCCGAACCCACCGCCCATCGCGCACCTCCCCCAGGCGCACCTCGTTGACCGGCCGCCCGTCCCGTTCCCTGCCCGACACGTGGAACACGACCCACAACCCGCCGTCCGGCGCCGGGTGAAACCGCGCCCGCCCCGGGCGCAACCCGTCCGCCGGCTCGTGCAGCAGTTCCCGCCGCAGAACCACCCGCCCTTCGCGGATCACCGCGTAGCCCAACACGTACGCCTGTTCGGCCTCGGGGAAAAACCGTTCTCGCAGCCGCTCGTCGATGGCCCGTTCGCTCCAAACCAAGTGCACCGCCCCGTCCGGCGCCACCCAGAGATCACCCGGCGTGATCCAGCCGCACGTTTTCTCCCGGCTGGCGATCTCGACCCACGGCCGGAACGGCTCGCGCGTGATGTCGGGTGTCCACGTGAAGAACAACCGCCGGAAGTCGTAATCCCACTTCCGGCCGGTGAGCTGGCGCTTGAACGCGCGCCATTCCGGGTTGGGCTCGACGATGTCGCTCACGCCGCAGAAGAACACCGCCCGGTTCACGAGGGCCACATCGGGATAACACACCCGGATCGGCTGGGGCTTCGGGTACTCCGCGCCCCACGGCCAGCGCAGTTGCCCTTGGGCGGACCATCGCCCCTCCCGGTCCAGGAACGCCCATTCGGCATGGGTGTAGCCGATGTTTTGAAACAGGATCAGCTCCCGGTGGCGACCGTCGGCGGCGAAACTCCGATACGAATGCTCCGTGAAGGCCGGCTCGCCCTGCCATTGCGGCAACAGCCGGCGGGGCGTTCGCTCCGGATGCGTGGCGTCGAATTCCAACACCTCGGGCCGGGCCGGGCCGCCGTACGCCTGGCGATCCTCGACCCGTGTCGGATTGGCCGAAAGGAACAACCGTCCGTCATGGAACGTCGCCAACGGACACGGCTCCCGCGTGCGGCCCGCCGGATCCGCCGCCACCAGCCGCCAGCCTTGTTCCCCGCGGGTGAACAACAACCAGCGGACGTTGTTGAGCGGGGCGGCGTTGGTCAGCGTCTCCAAGCCGCTGGCAAAAAGTCGTCCGCCCGCCCGCACCAGACACGTCGAGCCGCTGCACCACATTGGCCCGGCGCCATTGTTCGCCGGCTGAAACCGGTACACCACCTCTTCCACCTCGACGCGCGGCGCCCCGACCGCGGGACTCTCCGCGGCCGCGCCCCACCACCCGGCAGCCACCGCAGCCACCGCCACCCACGGCAGACCCCGGCCTGCCGCCGGGCGTGAACGCCGTCCACACCAAGGCCGAATCCTCGCCTGATCTCGAATGCTCATGGCTTGCAGGCCGACCCTACCCCGTGGGGCCCAACGCCGCAACGCCCGTTCACACGCACCACCGCGCGCAGCCGGAAGCGTCCGGCACAGCTCTTCTTGGCGCACATCGACGCGCTTGCTACAGTACGGGCGTTGTTCATCCGGGCGAATGAGGATTCGTCCGGGCCGTGAGTACCAACTGAGACTGCTGAATCAACCAAGGACGATGATGAAGACGCGGTATCTTGCCACGTTGATTGGTGCCGGTTTGCTTTGCGCGCAGGCCGGCCTGCAAGCGGGAACCATCACCTTCGCCGAGTACGAAGGCATGTCCCAAAACAGTGCCATTCCCTCCGACCCGCCGCCCTCCGGCCTGCCGGAAGGCGTCACGGCCACGTGGTCCGGCTTCCTCCTGAGCACCAACCCGGGGGACACCCCCATGAGCATCTTCCCGGCGGCTGACATCGCCGACGCCGACGATGCGGTCATCACCTTCTCCCAACCGGTGGTCATCAACTCGATCAACATTCACGACACCAGTTGGGGCAGCCCCTTCAGCATCACCGGCCGCCTTGGCGAACTGGAAATCTGGAAGTGGGTGTCCCCGGGAGACGGCCCTTGGACCAAGGTC
>RFJD01000462.1 GCA_003695015.1 Verrucomicrobiota bacterium
CGGCGAAAGCCACCGAGAAAGGCGGCATCCGCAGGGTCCAGTGCCCGTCGGCCGGAGCGGGCCAGGGTTCCTCCTCGAGGACGACGTTGTCGGGGTTCTGTTCGTTGGCGGCGGTGGGCTTGTCGGCCGTCAACCGCCACAGCCGTCCGTCGGCGTACGGGGGCGGCGCGCCGGTGAAGGTCACGCGCACGTCCAGTTCGTTGGTTTCGGCGTTGTTCACCAAGGCCAGGCGGATCAAGCCGGCGGGTTCGTCCCACGCGGCGGCGGCTTGGAGGAAGGGCAGGTCCTCGTCGAACGCCACGGCCGTGGGGGAATCGATGGCGACCGGCAGTTCGCGCGCTTGTTCGGTCCACGAGGCGAAGCCGACAAACACCCAGCCCATGGGGCAGATGCTGTGGTTGCGATCGTGGTAGAGCGAGAGGGCCCCGCCATGGAGGGCGAATTGGTGAGCCAGGGCGACGGGCAGTTCGGGGCCGGCGTTGATGACTCGGACGAAATACTCGGCGGCGATGACCCCCGCCTCGAGGGTGCGGTTGAGGAACCACTGCGGATCGTCGAGGAAGATGTTCCACTCGGTGACGCCGATGGCGGGGATGCGCTCGCGGCCCAGGTCGCGGAGCCAGGCCTCGAACCGACCGTGGACGCCGGGCTGGGTGCGTTCCCAGGCGATCTGCCGGCGGGCGGCGTAGGTCGTGGCGGGGAAGGAGGCACCGTACTTGTGGTTCACGTGGAAGTCGATGGCGTCGAGGATGGCGTTCATCTGTTCCTCGGTCAGGTCCAGCGGCTCGCCCTCCACGAACGGCAGGGTGGCCGCGCCGATCGAGATCGGCACCGACGAGGGAACCGCCTTCATCGCCTCGGCAAAGGCCACGAAACCGTCGTGGTCCACCGTGGTGTACTCGACCCACACGACCGCGCCGTCGGGCGGCATCGCGCCGTGAACGCCGTCGCCGAACCGGATCGCGCCTTCCGTGTCGTCGAACGTGTACACCCGGGCTTCCGGCCCCTGGGTTTCTAGGGAATCCACCCGGTTCCACACTTCGAACTGCTGTTCCTCCGCGGCCTGGCGGTCGGGGGCGATGCGCAGGAGGGGATCGCGGGCCGGGGTGAAGCGGACCCAATAAAGCTGCCCCGGGCCGCCATCGGCCGTGAAGACGTCGCCCTTCTGCCGGTGGGGTTCCTGCGGCGTCCAAGCGTGCTGGCCGCGGCGTTCCTCGTCGCCGCCGAGGAAGTACTTCAACGGGTTTTCGGCGGTCCAGGAGTAGTGCCACATGTGGGGCTGGTTTTCCTCGTTGCCAATCTCCCACCAGCGGACGTCGAGCGGCTCGGGATGGCCCTGGCGGGCGCGCTCGGCGCCCCAGAAGGTGTTGGTGGGGCCGTTGCAGAACTCGACCAGGTCGGCGGCGTCCCGGGCGCTCATGGTGCCGAAGTTGACCGTGATGCTCAGTTCGGCGCCGATGGCCTCGGCGAAGGCGGCGGCCTTGAGCAGGGTGACGTTGCCCTCCTGGGGGACGCGGCGACCGGGTTTGATGAGGAGGTTGTGCTTCCAGTCGTAGATGTCGGCCTCGTTGCCGCCGGGCCAGCGGAGGATGCGGATGCCCATCAGGCGGGCCGCCTCGACAAAGGCGGGGTTGTCCACGGTGTCGGCGGCGGGGATGTTGCCCATGAGATTGCTGCCCCAGAGGAGGGGGTTGACGGGGTCGCCGGGCTGGTCGAGGGCGACGCGCACTTCAGCCGCGAGGGGCGCGGGCAGCGGGTCGGCGGCCGCCAGGGGGCCGGCCGCCGCCAGTTCCGCAAGGGCCAGCGCGAGCAGGCCGTGGCGCAGACCTTCGAGAGTCACGATGGGCGCATGCGGGGTCGTGGTCATGGCGGGCATGCGGATGAATAACGGATTGGGTCGGGCGCGGCAAGCCCGGGCCGGGGGAGGCGGAGCGGCGACGGGTCTGGTTCCGGCGGCGGGGCGGGGTCGCCGGTTCAGCGGGCGGGGATGCCGGTCTGCGCGGCGCGGCGGATGGCTTGTTCGTGGTCGCGGTAGATGGGGTTGTCCGGCGCCAAGCGGCGGGCTTCGGCGATGTGGCGGCGGGCCAGATCGAGACGCCCGGTCCGGAGACAGATCCCGGCCAGCCGGTCGTGGAGTTCCGGGTCGCGCGGCCAGAAGCGCAGGCCGCGGCGCAGGGTTTCCTCGGCAGCGGCGGGCTGGCCGAGGTTGAATTCGATTTCCGCCAGGTGGACGAACACCATCGGGGACGGCGGCGGCCGGGAGTCTGCCAGTTGCCGGTAGAGGCGGCGGGCCGGTTCGAACCGGAGGGCCACGTAGTACTTGTCGGCCAGCCGTTCCAGGATCACGCGGTTGTCCGGATACTGCTTCCGGAGCCGCTCCAGGTCCCGGATGCTTCGCTCCAGTTCTTCTTCGAGGGTGCGCACGTGGAGTTCGCCGGGGCAGGCGGCCAGGGCGGCGTCCAGTTCCTGCCGGCGGGGCCGGGGCAGGAGGGCCAACTGGGCGATTTGGGCGCGGAAAATGTGGGTGGTGGCCTCGAAACGGCGGTGCAGTTCGGCGGTGTCGCGTTCGGGGTCCTCGAAGTGGGTGACCACCGGCGTGACGGGGGCGCGATGGGCGGTGAGGGCGGCCAGCGCCAGCCGCAACCGGAGCGTCCATGGCAGCTTGCGCGCGCAACTGAACTCCAGCAGCGGATGCTCGTCGCTGTTGAGCGGGGCGTCCCTGACGAAGCGCCCGATGGCCTCGGCATCCATCATGTGGCAGTCGAGGAAGTCATGGACGTCCGGGATTGCAATGGCCTCCAAGTCGGCGCGAACGGCCGGCTCGGCCAGGCGGGCTTTCAGCCGCTGGAAATCGATGCGCAACGGTTCCAGCGTCCCGATGATCACGCCGTTTTTGTTGACGCAGTTGCTGGCCACCCAGAACGAGCTGTGGGGGAACACCTCCAGGAAACTGCGCAGGATCATCCGCAACTCGTCCGGTCGCAGGTCCAGGGGTACCCAGCAGGAGAACAATCCGCCCTCCCGCAGCCGCTCCCGGCAGGCGCGGAAGTGATCCACCGTGTAAAGGGCGGAGCTGCCGCTGGAGCCGGGATAGATCGAGTCGTTCATGATCACGTCGAACTTCTCGTCCGTCAGGCGCATGAAGTTCTTCCCGTCCATGATCACGCGGCGGATGCGCGGATCGCGGTGGGATCCGTGATTCAGGTCCTGAAAGAAGTCGCCCGCCTCGAACACCGCCGGGCAGATCTCGATGACCGTGTATTCCGGCACGCCCAACTCGAGGCCCACCCGCGCCGTCTCGCCGCAGCCGAAGCCGATTTGCGCCACCCGCTGCGGTCGCGGGTGCAGCAGCAGGGGCAGGTAACCCTGCAGCTTTTGGGTGGTGCGGAGCATGAAGTCCCGGCCCGCCACGTCCACGCCGTCCACCGAAATCAGGCGGTCGCCGTTGGGCAGGTCGTGCACCGTGACCGTGCCGGTGGCGTGTTCCCGCACGAAAACCAACCGGCTGGGGGCGTGGTAGGCGTTCAAGGTGGCGTGGAACGCGTCGGCCGGGCCGAACAACGCAACCACCGGCGGGATGATCGCGGCCGTTGCCAGCCAGCGGAGCCGGAGCCCGGGCGCCGGGCCGGGCCGGCGGGAACGCCACTTCAGCCACGCCCCCAAGCCCGCTTGCAGTCCGGCCACCAGGGCCAGGCTGCGATAGGCTCCCAGTCCCGGCAGCAGGAGAAACCCCGCGGCCAGCGAGCCGGCCACGCACCCCACGGTGTTGGCCGCATACAACCGCCCCATGCGGGCGCCGACCCGGGCCGCCTGACGCAGGGCCGCGGTGGTCATCAAGGGAAAGGCCAGGCCCATGAGCAACGTGGGCAGCCCCATCACCACCAGCGCGTCCAGGAAATAGTTCACCAGATACCGCCGGGAAGCGGCGGTGGTCGTGCCGC
Source organism: Verrucomicrobiota bacterium (assembly GCA_003695015.1). Classification (GTDB taxonomy): domain Bacteria; phylum Verrucomicrobiota; class Verrucomicrobiia; order Limisphaerales; family J093; genus J093. The sequence goes on from RFJD01000462.1 coordinate 3,942, forward strand.
CCAGCCAGTTCAACTCGATGACCGGCAGCCGCGCCAGGGCCCAGACCGATCCCAGCATCGCCAGCCCCAAGGCGCTCTGGCAGAGGGCAAACGCGCCCAGGGGATCCTTCACCCGCGGCGCCACCCACCTGGCCGAGATCGCCGCCCCCAGCGCGTTGCCCACAAGGAAGGTCGTCAGCATGATCGCGAACGCATAGACCGTGGTCGTGAGCATGAACAGCAGCACCCGCGTCCAGAGCACTTCGGCCGCCA
>RFJD01000463.1 GCA_003695015.1 Verrucomicrobiota bacterium
ACCACCCTTCCCCGGCCGTCCACGACCAGCGCCAGCTCCGGTTCGGGCACGGTCCAACGGGAATCGTGCCGGACGCCGACCGGTTCCCCGGGGCCGGAAACCTTCTGCGGCAGCGCCTTGAAAAACAGTTCCGGCCGTTCCGCCTCGTAAACCCGGTCGTAAGCCGAGGCGCTGAACTCGGATTCCTCCATGCGCGCGGTGCGGCTGCGTTCGTAGGTGACGCCCGCCGCCCAGACTTCTTGGAGATCGACCGGCGCCAGCAAGCGCAGTTCGGCCAGTGGCCGGGCCGGCTGTTGACGGGCCTTGGCCGCGCGTTCGGCCAACCAAGCCAAGGGATCCGGCTGGCGCAAACCTTCGGCCAGCCAGTTGCGGTCGGAGTCGGGCAACAACCAGACCTGGTCGCGCTCCACGAGGCCCCATCCCACGGCGTCGCCGGCTTCGGCGCGACAGCGAACCCATTTCATGGTTTGCGGCATGACGGCGGGGAGATTGGCCCGGAGGGCGGACCGTTTCAACGGTTGAGCATCTCCTCCACCACGGCGAGGGCTTCCCGGGCCCGGTCGTCGGAGGGGTTCAGTTGCACGAGCCGTTCGAAGGCTTGGCGGGCGCGGTCGGGCCGTCCGGCCAAGGCCAGCAGCACGCCCTGTTGAAACAGCAGGTTCCGCAGCAAATCGCGGGGCGGGGATTTTTCCAAGCCGGCCTGGGCGGTCTGCAACAGGACGGCGGGATTGTTCAGGTCGCCGCCGCCCAACGCATCCCGCAGCCACAAGGCGCTCAAGGCGAGGTTGACCAGCGGGTCCTTGGGAAAAGCCTCGCGGGCTTCCGACAGCGTGATGAACGCCTCCAGTTTCTGGCCCGCCCGATCCTGGGCCTTGGCGAGCATCACGCGGGTGCGCGGCGTGTCGCGACTCTTGAGCCGCGCCTCGCAGACCAGGCACAGCTCGTCGAACCGGCGGCTTTCGATGAGCGCCAGCGTCAGTTGCTCCCAAGCGCGGTCCAACCCGGCATCCAGGGCCACCGCCCGCCGCAGCGTCTCTTCCGCCCGGCGGGCGTCCCGGAGGACGAACAACTCCAACCCGCCGGCGGCATCCAGGGCGAGGGCCGCGGTGGGCGGTTCTCCCGCGGCGCCGATGCGGTGGAGGTTGGCCAACGTCTCGCGGACGGTCGCCTGCAGCTCCGCCGGCAAGCGGTCCCAGGCGATGTTGGCCGGGAACGATTTCGGCCCGCCGTGACCCGGACCGAAGGCGTGCCCGAGCAACTCGTGCCAGACCCGGATGGCCCACACCCGGGGATTGTCCGGAGCGAGGCGCGCGGCTTGGCGCAGGTCGGGCGTGGCTTCCCCAGGGAACGTCGCCGCCGCCACGGCCACCGCCGGTTCCGTCCCCTCCGGCGGCTGCCGCAAGGTGCGCGCCAATGAAATCCCCGCCCGCACCAGCGCACGGCCCAGGTACGCCTCCGCTTCCTTCGGGACGAGGCTCACGGCCGCGTCCGCCAATTCCCGGGCTTGCCCCTCCAAGGTCGCCGGATCCAGCCCCGCCTGGTCCCGCCGGGCCTGGGCCCGGGCCCCCTGCAAGAGCAGGACCCGCGCGTACACCAGCCGCGATCGCCACCCGTCCGCGATCGCGGCCGTCTTGGTCCGGAGAAACGAGGCGGCCTCCTCCAACCGGCCATTCCAGAGCAGACACTCGGCGTAACGGGCCACCCGGGCGTCGTCCCGGCTTTGCCGGATGCCCTCCCGCTCGAACGCCGCCAGCGCCCGACTCAGGGCCAGATGAAACGCCGCCTTCTCGCCGGCCAGATCGCTCAACCCGGCCAGGCGCGCCCACGCCATCGGGTCCGCCGCACCGGCATCCAGTTCCTTCTGCAGCCGGTCCCGTTGCCGCGCCGCCAGCCAATCGTCCCCGGTGAACACCCACCCGTGACGCAGGTCCACCCGCAACGTGAGCTGAAAGGCGACCGGCGGAAGCTCGACCAGCCGCCGCAACCGGACCTCCGCAGGATCCCGCGCCGCGCCCCGGGCAGTCCACCCCGACAACACGGCCAGCCACAGCGGCAACCACCACCGCCACTTCGCCAACCACGACCCAACCTCAGCCCGATGCATGCCGCAGCATACGCCAACGCCGACACGGCTCCAACCGCCACCTCGCCCCGCCATCCGCTCGTCTCAGGCAAACACGACGAAGAACGCCACCACCGCCGCGATCACCAGCCAGCCGGCCACCAACACCACCGGTTCGGTGCGGGTTTCCGCCATCTCGGCCCGGACCGGCAGGCTCCGCGGCTCGGCCAACGGCCGCCAGAAGGTGATCAAGCCCATCAACATCAGCAGCAGGTTGAACGTCACCGCCACATGAATCAGGAAGTGCAGTTCGCCGGCTTGGGTCCGCAGCAAATGATAGATCGCCGGCCCCGCCACCAGGGCCGTGATGCCGGCCGCCGGCGGCGCTTTGTCCACCATCATCCCGAACACGAACGCCGCCACGATCCCCGGCCAGAGGTAGCCTTGAAACTCCTGGATGAACTGGAACACGCCCCCGAACTTCGGGTCCGCCAGTTTCGGTGCCAACCAGCACCCCACCAACACACACACGCCGATGACCACCCGGCCCACCGCCACCAGGCGCCCCTCGGAGGCCCGCCGATCCAGCCACCGGTGGTACACGTCCATCGTGAAGATCGTCGAAGCCGAGTTCATC